>JBBSOK010000014.1:0-36195 GCA_038259825.1 Flavobacteriales bacterium | reverse complement strand
GCATTGTAAAAATGAAGAAAAAAGGCGCTTTTATATTTCATAGTTTTTTAATTTGGGGACTATATTTAGCCTCATTTTATGCAGCATCTTTTGCGTTGGCAGAAACTGCAACCATTAGTTTTAGCACATTAATTATTGCCTTTGTTGTTGGCAGTTTTACTTTCGCCTTTACAAATAGCGGCTTTGGCACCTATCCGGCAGCTATTGCGGGCATATTATTTATCTTCGGAATATCACAAACAGTAGGCACCGCTTTTGGATGGATAATTTGGACGAGCAATATTGTTTCAATAATAATTTTTGGCGGACTTGCGTTTTTGATGCTTCCGGTTTATAATCGAAGGAAACTTGACTATCAATAAGTTCAAATTTTTATAACTTTTAGAAGTAAATAAAGTATCTTTCAATTATAAAAATTTCAATTATTATGAAAAGAAAACAACTCTTTTTTCTTTTTTACACTTTTTTTATTTTCGGTAATTTTTGTTATGCCCAGTTTGGCCCCCAAAAAGTAATAACTACAAACGCCGAAGGAGCTTTCTCCATTATAACAGCAGATATTGATGGAGATGGAGATTTGGATGTTATTTCTGTATCTTCATTTGATGACAAATTAGCTTGGTACGAAAACAGAAGAGATGGTGTTGGAATGTTCGGTTCACAAAGAATAATATCAACTAGCTTACCAGATGTAAAATCTGTATGTACCGCAGATTTTGATAATGACGGGGATATAGACCTTATTGCAAATACGGGTTTTATTGGAGAAATAAAGTATTTTAGAAACATGAACGGCTTAGGATCTTTTTCACAAGGAGTATTGATAATAAATGAAGCGGATGGTTTTGGAAGTGTAACTGCTGCAGATATTAATGGTGATGGCAATCCAGATTTAATTTCTGCAAACAATAATACTGGTGTATTTTGGTATGAAAATGACGGTGATGCAAATTTTAGTGAACCTAGAGAAATTGGGCTCAACGTAGATAGAGCGAGAACAGTGCGAGTAGCAGACTTTGACAGCGACGGTGATTTGGATGTACTAACAAATTCTGGAAATGGAGCAATAGTTATGTCCTGGTTTGAAAACATGGATGGTCTGGGAAATTTTGGAACTCGCCATATTATCGATTTAAATGGTCAATTTGCATCTGATATGTTTATTGCAGATATGGACGCAGATGGAGATTTAGATGTTGTAAGAAGTGCTGCATTTATAAATGAAATTGCTTGGTTCGAAAATATGGATGGCCTTGGAAATTTTGAAACAAAATATATAATTACCGAAACACAAGAAAGTGTAAATCAAATATATGTTCAAGATATAGATAATGACGGTTTACTCGACGTAGTATCAGGCTCATTTATTGAGATAAATAGCGGTCAGCTTGTTTGGTATAAAAATTTAGATGGCGTTGGCGATTTTAGTGATAAAATTACAATAAGTACGGAAATCAAGGCTATTTGGGGAGTACATTCAGCAGATTCAGATGGAGACGGCGATATTGATCTTTTGTCTGCATCTCAAAACGACGATAAAGTAGCTTGGTATGAAAACCAAACTATTTTAAATGTTCCAGAAATAAATAATACAGTTATAACATTTTATCCCAACCCTGTAAAAAATAATTTTTCAATCTCAATACAAAACCAAACAGTTCAGAAATGTGAGATTTTAAATATTTTAGGGCAAAATGTTAAAACAATTTATGAAAATTTTGATAGCGTAAATGTTTCAGATATTTCTTCGGGAAATTACTTTATGAAAATAGGAACAGATTCAAGTAATTATACAGTAAAGTTTATAAAAGAATAATAAGGTTTTTCAGTAGTTTTCAAAATTAAGTATCTTTCAGATTGAAAAACCTAACCATTTATGAAAAATACTATTTTCCTGCTGCTCGCTCTTTTCTTTGGAACAACTTTATTCAGCCAGATAATTTATGAAGAATTTAATTCAACAAAACTAGGCGAAAAGCGAAAACTGAAAATTCAACTTCCAAGAAATTACGAAAGCAATTCAGAAAAAGTTTATCCTATTGTTTTGGTTTTGGATGCAGATTATCTGTTTGAACCTGTTGCCGGAAACGTAGATTATTTCAGTTATTGGGAAGATATGCCAGAAAGTATTGTTGTTGGCGTAATGCAAGGTAGCTCGCGTTATGAAGATTGTAGTTACGACGATAAAAATTATTTTCCGTCTGGTAAAGGCGCCAATTTTTTTGAATTTATTGGGCTTGAATTAATACCGTATATCGATAAAAAATATCGAACTGCTAAGTTTATTATTGCCGTTGGACACGATTTTACAGCCAACTTTTTAAATTATTATCTTTTTAAAAGTCCGCCGCTATTCAACGGATATATAAATTTGAGTCCAGATTTAGCGCCAACTATGGAAACCGAAATCCCGTTACGCATTGCTGAAATACAATCGCAAATTTTTTATTATTTAGCAACTGGTACAGATGATATAAAAGGTCTTACGGAAAGTGCCGAGAGTTTGAACCAGAATTTAAAAGGTGTTAGCTCCCCAACTTTCACCTACAGTTATGACAATTTTGAAGGTGCAACCCATTATTCACTTGTGGCAAGGGGAATACCAAATGCAATCGAGAAAATATTTTCAGTTTACAGGCCAATTAGCAAACAAGAATTTAGCGATGTTTTAATGAAATTGGAAACCCCAATAGACCAATATTTGGTTGATAAATATAAGACAATTGAAAATTTATTTGGGTTGACAAACAATATTAGGGTTAACGATTTTATAGCTACTGCAACTGCTGCAGAAAAATTGGGCAAGTGGGATAGCTTACGTGAAATAGCTTCAATGGCCAAAAAGCAATATCCTAATACTGCTTTAGGCGATTATTATCTTGGCCTTTACTATGAAGGAACAGGAGATACAAGAAGAGCAATGAGAACTTATCAAGGCGCTTTTGATAAAGAAGAAGTAGATTTTATAACAAAAGATTTGCTCTTAGACAAGGCAGACGATTTGAAGAACAGGGAATAAATTTACAAATCCAGAATCAAGCTTTTATTAACCAAAGCCCAATTTGTAAGTGCATTTGTGCCGCCATCTATCATTAATTTACCTATTATATTGCTTCGGTGTTTTTCGATGGTTCGGGTTGAAACAAAAAGTGTTTCAGCAATATCGTGCGTTGTTGTTTGTTGTGCAACTAATTTTAGGATTACAGTTTCGGATGGTGTTAAGTCCTTTAACCGTTGTAAATCTCCCGATACATTTCTAAGGGCTCCTTTTTCAAAAGAATTGCTGAAACATTCTTCATCTTTTAATACCTTTTGCATACAACGTTCAACCTCATCAAACGTATCTTCTTTTAATAAATAGCCTTTTACATCAAGCGCTTTGGCTTGGGTTATATATTCAGTTTCTTTGTGAAAAGACATTACAATAAATCGAGTTTCTACATCCTTTTCCCGTGCTTTTTTTATTACTTCAAAACCCGAAAGTCCTGGCATGTCTATATCCAACAATGCTAATTTGGGCTGGTGCAATAAAATGGCGTCCAACGCAAGGTTGCCATTGGATGCTTGGGCAAGTATGCTGTAGTTATTAGCACTCAGCTCTTCATAAAGCCCTTTTAAAATCATTGGGTGATCGTCTGCTATTACCAGCGAAATATTTTCTTTTTCTATCATACAATAGGCGTAATTATAGCAATGGTTGTTCCTTTATTTGCTTCGCTTGTAACATCTAGACGGCTTTTAATTATTTTTGATCTTTCTAGCAAAGTCTTCATTCCTAGCGATGTTGCATTTTTGTCTATTGATGTGTAATCAAATCCTTTACCATTATCTACAATTGTAGTTTCAATAATTTGATTCTCTCTTTTAATAGTTACAAAAGCAGCTTTCGCCTCAGAATGTTTAACAATATTTGTGAGCACTTCTTGAATAATTCTGTACAAATGTAGCGAGCGCTCTTTGGAAATGCAGTTATCTATATTTTCAATTTCATTTGTAAAAAAAATATTGGTGTTTTTATCTACCTCATTTATTAATGAAACTACTGCAGCCGTAATACCAATACGTTCCAAAGATGATGGGTGCAAACCTCTGGATATACTTCTAAGTTCATCCAATGTATCTCCCGCTAAAAATTGCATTTCGGCATCACCACTCATTTTTGTTTTTCGGGTAAGCAGCATTAGTTTTTGACCAACGCTATCGTGAAGTTCTCTTGAAACCCTTGTTCTTTCTGCTTCTTGCGCGCTAATTAAGTCCTGCGAAAATTGCCGCTGTAAACGCTCACTTTTTCTTGAATTAAAACGGGAACGATACAACAGTATAAGTCCAAAAATAAATACAAGCCCTAATCCGCCAAATAATAAAAGCTGATTTTGAACCCTACTTTTTGCTGCCAATAACTCAATATCTGCTTCTTGACTTTTAATGGTTCTATCCTTTTTTTCAATTTCATACAAGGTTTGATAATAACCAAGGGCTTTAGTATTTTGTTGATTTAAGATGGAATCTTTTAACGTATAATAATTTTTAAAGTGAACGAAAGCCTGCGTATCATCACCAAGCTGTGTATAAACATCAGAAAGAAACTTTTCTGCATTTTGAATTTCTTCGTAACTTTTAGATTCTTTTTTAAGAATTAAGTGTTCCTCGCCTAATTTTAAAGCGGCTTTGTAATTTTTTCTAGCAAAGGATAAATGCTTTAACGCATCAATGTAAGTTGGTCTATTTGATGGTAGTTTAATATTTCCAACAACATTTAGTTCGTTTAAATATTTCTGAGCTAATATTAGGTCACTATTCTGTGAGTAAGCAATTACTAAACCAGCAAGAACAGATGGTTCGTGAATTTTTCGATAATTTGATTTTGGCAAATACTCTCGGGCTTTTAATAAATCATCAATTCGTTTTTCTTCATTACCCATTTTTTGAGCATCGGTTGCCGCATTAAAATAAAATTGAACTAACTGTCCATAGCTTTCCTTGATTTCGGCCATTCTTATAGCCTCGTTTCGTTCATTCTCAGCTTCAACAAAAAAACCATTTTTACTGTATAAAATGCTGAGTGCATTTTTGGCGCTTATTATATTAAAGGTGTCTTTTAAAGTAGTAAAGATGGCAGAAGCCCTCTGTAAATCTACCGAACTCTCTCCAAAAAAACCGAGATGGGACTGTGTCATACCAACATATAGCTTTGCCAACCCCAATAATTTTTGATTATTGGAACGCATTGCGTAGTACTCGGCTCTTTCATAATAAATTAAAGAAGATTCTGCATCATTCATAAAATAATGGCTGTCCCCTCCATTCAGATAATAAGCACCCAAAAGATTATCCTTTGTAACTAAAGTTGCCTTTCCTAAAAAAGACTTAAATAGCCTTAAACCTAGATCTGGCTGATTGTCTACATTATTATAATAATCAACCAAATTATTTACATTTCGAATGGCAATATTTAAGGAATCCAATTTAATTCCTAGATCAATTGCATTTTGGGCATTTTGAGGATAATTATATTCTCCTTTTTCAAAGGTTAATTTGGCAAGGCTATCTAGTAAAAATAATTTCTCTCCTTTTTCGGCCTTTTCAATTTTTACCTCCAGAACTTTAACTTCCTTACTTATGTCCTTATCTTGGGCCGTTACAGTAAGAACAAGAAAGAAAAACAAAAAGAAAAAGTGATATAATTTCATTAAATTTCTGAAGTTAGATAGCGTAAATATAACTAATTTAGCCCAAGATTATGGCAAAACTAAAGACCACATTTTACTGTCAAAACTGCGGAGCGCACTATTCCAAATGGCAAGGACAATGCACAGCTTGTAAGGAATGGAACACAATTGCTGAAGAAGTTATCGAAAAGGCCGAAAAAGTAAGCTGGAAGACAAAGGAGACTTCCACGAGCCAAAGAAACCGAACTGCGAAACCGCAAAAAATATCTGAAATATCCAACCAAAAGGAAACAAGATTAGATACGCAAAACCAAGAACTGAATCGTGTTTTAGGTGGAGGTCTTGTGCCCGGCTCACTTACATTATTGGGTGGTGAACCAGGAATTGGAAAAAGTACATTAATGCTCCAAATTGCGTTGCAACTTCCTTATAAAACGCTTTATGTTTCTGGCGAAGAGAGCGCGCAACAAATTAAAATGCGGGCAGAAAGAATACACCCAAATTCTGAAAACTGTTACATTTTAACCGAAACAAAAACACAAAATATATTCAGGAATATTGAAGAAATTGAGCCAGATATTGTTGTAATCGACAGTATTCAAACACTACATACAGATAATATTGAAAGCAGTGCCGGTAGTATTTCACAGATTCGGGAAACCACAACCGAGCTTATAAAATTCGCAAAAGAAACCGATACGCCCGTAATTTTAATTGGACATATTACAAAAGATGGAAATATTGCAGGTCCTAAAATATTGGAGCATATGGTTGACACCGTATTGCAGTTTGAAGGTGACCGAAACCATATTTATAGAATTCTAAGGGCAAATAAAAATCGTTTTGGAAGCACAAACGAACTTGGCATTTATGAAATGCAAGGCAGCGGATTACGGGAAGTAAATAATCCGTCTGAAATTTTGATTTCAAAGAATGACGAAGACCATAGCGGTACCGCAATTGCTGCAACGCTGGAAGGTTTGCGCCCATTAATGATTGAAATACAAGCTCTTGTTAGCAGTGCCGTTTACGGTACCCCACAACGAAGCGCAACTGGCTACAATGCAAAACGGCTAAATATGATTTTAGCAGTTTTAGAGAAACGAGCCGGCTTTAAACTTGGAGCAAAAGATGTTTTTTTAAATATTACCGGAGGTATTACGGTTGAAGATCCAGCCATAGATTTAGCGGTTGTAGCCGCCGTTTTATCATCCAACGTAGATATTACAATTGATAAAAGAATGTGCTTTGCTGCCGAAATTGGACTAGCTGGTGAAATACGACCTGTAAATAGAGCAGAACAACGCATTTTGGAAGCGGAAAAACTTGGATTTACATCTATAATAATTTCAAAATATTGCAAACTTCCTAAACAGCATTATGGTATACAAATTATAAAAGTTGCCAAAGTACAGGATGTTGTAAAACATTTATTTACGTAGGAAAGCTATTTAAACTTGCGTTAAGTTTTTTACCAAAAGTAAATTAGGTCGTACTTTTCCGGCCAAATGAAAAAATCATTATATTTTATATTTTCAGCAATAGCTATAGTCTTTTATAGCTGCGAGCAAGTACAAAAAGTGGCCGATGTAGTTATAAAGCCAACCGCTCGTGAAAAATACGAAAGGGATTTTGCAAACAATGATTCGCTATATATAAAATGGAATATTGCTTTTGAAAAGGCAAAAAATGATAGTCTTCAAATATTAATGCCCTATTCTGAAGGCGGTATTTTTTCTTCTGAAGAAAACTTGGTTTATAGTTACGATCTTCAACTTAAAGAAGGCGAAAAGATTTTTATTGAAGTAAATAAGCAAACAGATTCTCTTCAGGTTTTTATAGATTTTTTTAAAAAAGAAAAAGATTCTAATTCTATAAAATCGTTGCGGTTTATAAAAAGTGCTGAAACGGATACTGCTTTTCTTTCATCCGAAGTTGACAGTTCTTCCGAATACAAAATTATCATTCAACCGCAATTAGGTGTTGAATTTCCTTTTCAATTAAAAATTTATGTACAACCAACCTACATTTTTCCTGTAAGTGGCGGCACCAATAGGGACGTTGGCAGCTTTTGGGCAGATCCGCGCGATGGTGGAAAAAGAAGTCACGAAGGAGTAGATATTTTTGCAGATAAAGGCACGCCGCTCGTTGCAGTTACAGATGGCATTATTGCAGATACGGGGGAACGTGGTCTTGGCGGAAAACAAGTTTGGCTAAGGGACGGTCTTTTTGGCAAATCTATTTATTATGCACATTTAGACAGCATTGGTACAACAACTGGAAAAAAAGTAAAAGCAGGCGACACTATTGGCTTTGTTGGCAATACGGGGAACGCAAAAACAACGCCGCCACACGTTCATTTCGGCATTTATAAAGGTAGTGTTGGCGCAATTAATCCGTATCCATTTATAAAACAGACAGAAATACAAAAGGTTGATACTTCAATAGAATTCAACAAAGCTATTGTTTCAAGAAATAGGACTGAAGTCGCTAAGGCTTCAATTTCAGGATTCAAAATTTTAGGTAATTTGAAAAAAAATGATACTATTTCAATTTTGGGAAAGAGCGAAGATTTCTTCCACATTCAATCAAAATCTGGCTTAAAAGGATTTATTTCAGATAAAACTGTAAAGCCTCTTCCTTCTTATTAACACTTTGTTAAGCAACTTCAACAACTATTGCAATTATCTTTAAGTTCTACTAAACGTAACAAATATGTCCATTTTCTCAAAAATTAAAGGTGTTTTTTCAGTGTTAAAAAGTGTTGATGTTGATGCCCTTGCAAAAATTTCTCAAAAGGTAGATTTGCCTGAAGTTATGAAAGCCTTTTCAGCTTTAGATGAAAGGCAATTGAAAGGCTTAATGAAAATGTTGAAAAATAAAAGCGCTAAAAAAGGTCAACATAAATTACCACCAATAGATGGAGATTTTTATGATTTGAGTTTAAAGTTGACAAAAGAGCAACGTGAAATTCAGATAAAAGTCCGCAATTTTATGGAAGATGAAGTTAAGCCAATTGCAAATGACTTTTGGAATAGGGCAGAATTTCCTTTTGAAATAATTCCGAAAATGGCAAAACTCAACATCTGCGGAATGGGCTACGAAGGCTACGGTTGTCCAGGTCAAACCAGCGTAATGGAAGGTATTTTAGCAATGGAACTTGCACGGGTTGATGTTTCAATTAGTACGTTTTTTGGCGTGCACAGCGGCCTGGCAATGGGCAGTATTTATGTATGCGGCAGTGAAGAACAGAAACAGGAATGGCTGCCAAAAATGCAACGTATGGAATCCATTGGAGCTTTTGGTTTAACTGAACCGGACGGCGGAAGTGACGTATCTCAGGGTATGCGAACAACGTGCCGTTTGGAAGGTGATGAATGGGTTTTAAACGGACAGAAAAAATGGATTGGCAATGCAACTTTTGCGGATGTTATAATTATTTGGGCGAAAGATGAAGTTTCCCAAAAAGTAAAAGGTTTTATAGTAAAAAAAGAAAACCCAGGATTTAAGGCTGAAAAAATGGCCGACAAAATGGCTTTGCGAACCGTGCAAAATGCTATTGTTACTTTAACTGATTGTCGCGTTCTAGAAAGTGATAGGTTACAAAAATGTGATAGTTTTAGAGATACTGCAAAAGTATTGAAAATGACAAGAGCTTCGGTAGCTTGGCAAGCTGTTGGCTGCTCAAGAGGTGCTTATGAAGGCGCGCTTAAATACACCAAAAAACGTGAACAATTTGGAAAGCCAATTGCAACTTTTCAATTAATTCAAAATCATTTGGTTGAAATGCTGAGCAATCTTACCGCCATGCAAACCCTCTGTTTCCGTCTTTCAGAAATGCAAGATGCAGGAATATTAACCGATGAGCACGCCTCCCTTGCCAAAGTTTTTTGTAGCTTACGAACCCGGGATGTAGTAAGAAGCGCAAGAGAAGTTATGGGCGGAAATGGAATCTTGCTTGAATATGATGTTGCAAGATTTGTTGCGGATGCCGAGGCAATTTACAGTTATGAAGGCACTAAAGAAATTAATACATTAATTGTTGGAAGAGCAATTACTGGTTATAGCGCGTTTGTTTAATATTTAAAATTTTGCCACGACCTATAAATCAATTTATGGCGCTGGATTTGGAATTTCATTATGAACCGCATCAATTTCCTTTAAAATTTCTTCGGAAAGATTTATGTTGATGCTTTCAATATTTTCTGAAAGTTGTTTAATTGAAGTTGCTCCAATAATAGGCGCAGTAACAAAAGGCTTTTGAATTATGAAAGCCAGCGACATTTGGGTTAAACTCAAATTATGCTTTTTTGCAATATCATTATATCTCATTGTAGCTTCAACTGCCGTTGTGTTGCTGTATCGCGAATATTGCGGAAATAATGTGATACGACCATTTTCTGGTTTCTTATTGTTCAAGTATTTTCCAGTTAGCACACCAAACCCTAAGGGAGAGTATGGCAAATAACCCACGTTTTCTCGCAATAAAATTTCCGACATTGCAATTTCATCTTTTCTATTCAACAAACTATACGGGTTTTGAACCGTAATCATTTTTGATTTTCCTTTCCTATTTTCTTCTAAATATCGTGATAAACCGTAAGGCGTTTCATTGCTTATACCAATATTTCGGATTTTTCCCTGTTTTATAAAACCTTCCAAATTATCTAAAACTTCGGCAAAATTATCTTTCCACTTTTCATCTTCGTCTTTTGTAAAATCTCTTTTTCCGAAGAAATTTGTACTTCTTTCTGGCCAATGAAGTTGATATAAATCCAAATAATCTGTTTGAAGTCTATTCAAGCTTTTATGTAAAGCATCTTCCAGCGATTGTTTACTAAAATCCAGATTTTCCCTTAAAAAAGAAAAAGTTGGGCTAGGTCCTGTAATTTTGGATGCCAACACAACCTTCTCTCGATTCTTGTTTTTAGCTAGCCAAGACCCAATTATTTTTTCCGTGCTTCCTTGCGTTTCTTGCCTTGCTGGCACAGAGTACATTTCGGCTGTATCTATAAAATTAATACCATTATCAATCGCAAAATCTAATTGTTCGTGTCCTTCAGCTTCCGTATTCTGTCCGCCCCAAGTCATTGTGCCCAGACAAATTTTACTAATTTTTATATCTGTATTTGGTAATTTTGTGTATTTCATGTTTGTTGCCCGCGCAGGCGGAAATCTATTTTATCTGCTTCAGAAAATTTACAAATTTTCTGGGCTCAATCTGTTTATTATCTTTTGACATCATCTCCTTCAAAGAAAAATTCCATTGTATAATCAAAATATTCAGGTTTTGCTATTCCTTCGGAATATTCAAGATTTTCAGGCTGACTAAATACTTGTAAATATTCTTTACTTATGTCAAGATGGATTTCAAAATTTTTATGCAGCTTTTTCCCTGTAACATTAATTATTTTATTACCATATTTAAGTTGTCCAACTCCGGCTTCCAAAAAAGCAGTATACCAACTCTTTTCACTTTTAGCCCAACTTCTGGCAAAAACGCGATTGTTTACGGTAACAACCCAGATTTCCAGGAATTTTTCCCGTTCCGTTCCGCCTTTTATTTCCGTATAAACATTATTTTTTGTGTGATTGTAAAATTCTTTTGGGAACATATGTTTCTATTTTTATGTCTTTGTTAATCTCAGTAAAAGCTAATACATTGAAATTTATTATGAGGTTTAAGGGCTATGCTACTACATTGCAATATTTTACAAATTATGCTTAAAAATCTAGTTCTACCATTAAAGGGCAATGGTCACTATGCATTGCATCCGATAGTATTACGGCTCTTTTCAATTTATCCCTTAACGGCTCGGCTACCAGATTATAGTCTATTCGCCAACCTTTATTATTCCCTCTTGCTCCTGCTCTGTAACTCCACCAAGTATAATTGTGAGGTTCTTTGTTGAAATGACGAAAACTATCTATAAATCCATTTTTCATAAAGGTATCAATCCATTTTCTTTCCGAAGGTAAAAAGCCTGAAACATTTGCATTTCTAACTGGATCATGAATATCTATAGCTTCGTGACAAATATTATAATCGCCGCAAATAACGAGATTAGGTATTTCTTGTTTTAAATTAATAATATATTCCTGAAATTGTTCCATAAAATCAAACTTATGCTCTAATCTGGCAATGTTTGTTCCGCTTGGCAAATAAAGGCTCATTACCGAAACATCGTCAAAATCTACGCGAAGGTTTCTTCCTTCAAAATCCATAGATTCAATTCCTGTTCCGTATTCAATATGATTTGGTTTAGTTTTGCACAAAATAGCTACGCCACTATATCCTTTTTTTTGAGCGCTAAACCAATAATTATATTTATAACCTGCCGCTTCAAGCTCCTCGATATCAACTTGATCTTTCATAGCCTTGGTTTCTTGAAGGCATAGGATATCTGGGTTTGCGGCTTTAAGCCATTCCGTAAAACCTTTGCGCATTGCAGCGCGTATTCCATTTACATTGTATGAGATTATTTTCAAAATAAGAGTTTTTTCTCTGAGAACGTTATCAAATTAAGTTCTAATTATACTCGAAAGCTTGGGAGTTCACAGCGATAATTTATATTGCTAAAGGTATGAACAATGTTATATTTACAACAATTGATTGGTATAAAGGTTTTCAATAAAAACCTAACAAAATATTATTGCCGATACTTAGTTATTAAGTAAATGAAGTTAAACTGTGCATTATTTTTCTTTTTATTGGGCACAGTCGGCTATGCGCAAGATATTAAAACCAATTATCAGGAAAAGAAAGTTGCAATTGCGGACACTGTTGTTTTGGATAGTGTTTCTATTAATCCAATCCGATTTTCAATAATTGATAAAAATGGTAAAGAGTTAAATTCTTTCAGCTACAAAACCGATTATGAAAAAGCTACCGTAATTTTTGATGAGGAAATCATTCAACAGGCAGATTCCGTTACTATTAAATATACCCGATATCCAGCCTTTCTCACTAAAGATTACTTTGTTTTAGATCCAAAAATTATTGTTGATAACACCGGAAAAATTGAAAAGCTTTATAGTTTAAATCAAAGTAATAAAGAAAATAGCTTTAAACCTTTTGATGGACTGAATACTGTTGGGAGCATTTCGCGCGGTATTACAATTGGCAACAACCAAAATGCCGTTGTAAATAGTGCTTTAGACTTGCAGATTACAGGGAAATTAAGCGAAAAAGTGAGCATTCGAGCTAGTTTGCAAGATGCTAATATACCCAGCCAAGAAGGTGGTTACTCGCAAAGTTTGGATGAATTTGACCAAATTTTTATAGAACTTTTTAGCGATAATTGGCGCATTAGAGCGGGCGATGTAGATTTACAGCAAAGTAATAGTTATTTCGGGAATTTCAGCAAAAAAGTACAGGGGATTTCCCTTGGCGGAACTATAAATGGAGCAGACGGCTCCCGAACAACTGCAACAGTTGCTGGTGCGCTCGTTCGAGGCGTATTTGCTCGAAGCCAATTTGTTGGTTTAGAAGGCAATCAAGGTCCTTATAAACTTATTGGGCCCAATGGTGAGCTTTTCATTTTAGTAGTTAGCGGCAGTGAGCGTGTTTACATAAACGGTCTACTTTTACAACGGGGCGAAAATGAAGATTATCTTATAGATTATAACGCCGGCGAAATAAAATTTAACAGCACCTATCCAATTACCAGTAATATGCGTATTACTGTTGAATATCAATTCACAGATCGCAGTTACACCCGTTTTATTGGCTACGGCGCTGGAAATTATGAAAGTGAAAAATTAAATATTGGCGCATATGTGTATTCTGAAAGTGATGCTAAAAACCAACCACTACAACAAAGTCTTTCTGAAGAGCAAGTAACGATTTTACAAGATGCGGGCGATAATTTAGATCTAATGACTGCACCAAGTGCTGTGCCCGATACCTTTTCAGATAATAAGATTTTGTACAGAAAAGAGAACAGAAATGGTATAGAAATATTCGTATTCAGCAACAATCCAGAAGATGCGCTTTTCAATGTAAGGTTTAGCCGCGTTGGACCAAATAATGGTAATTACGTAATAAGCGGTATTGGCGCAATAAATCGGGTTTTTGAATACGTGGCACCAATAAACGGCATAAAACAAGGTAATTACGACCCAATTGTTAGGTTGCAAGCACCAACAAAGTTGCAGGTTGGTGGTTTAAATGGAAGTTATAGTCCGTCAAGTAAAACTAAAATAGATTTTGAAATTGCAGGAAGTAAAAATGATTTAAATCTTTTTAGCGATTTTGATGACAACAACAATGACGGTTTTGCAGGAAGGCTTGCGTTTAGACAACAGGTTTTACAAAGGGAAGACAGTTTGCGTTTGGATGGTTTTGGCTCGTTAGATTTTATCAATAAAGATTTCAGAACTATTGAAAGACTTTATAATATAGAATTTTCCCGGGATTGGAATTTAATAAACCCGCTTGGCAATCAACGCTTTGCAATTGCCGGTGCTGAATTTTCGAAACCAAGGTTGGGAGCGGCTCGGTATGAATTTCAAAATTTGAATTTTTCTAAAAATTATAGAGGTGTTCGACAAGTTGTAAGCTCAATTTTAACACCAGGAAAATTCAGGATTTTTACAAATGGAAGTTTACTTAACAGTAAGAGCGATACAATTAATACAAAGTTTTTTCGGCTGAATAGCAACACCATTTATGCGCTTGAAAAAGCTTGGGTTGGCGGGAAGATCAATCTTGAAAATAACCAAGTAAAAACAGTTGTAAATGACAGTTTAACACCTATTAGCCAAAAGTTTTCCCAATTTGAAATCTTTTCAGGAATCGGTGATAGTACAAAAGTTTTCGTGGAAGCTGGCTACCAATTTAGAACAACCGATAGTTTGCGCAATGGTCAATTACAAAGAGTTAATAACGCTAATACATTTTTCATAAAATCGAAACCAATAGATTCTGAAAATACACAGTTATCGGTATTTGCAAATTATCGGATTATAGATTACAAGCAATTTGAAGCTGGGCAGGATTCAATTTTATTTCAGAATAATAGAGAAGATGAAAAATCCTTAAATTCCCGAATTATCTTTAACCAAACGTTGCTGGAAAGAGGAATTACCTGGAATAGCGTTTTGGAAAGCAACAACGGCGTAATCCCCCAACAAGAGTTTACGTATGTAATTACTGAACCTGGCCAAGGTGTTTACACATGGAATGATTATAACAACAATGGAATTCAGGAATTAGATGAATTTGAAGTTGCACAATTTCAGGACCAAGCAGAATATATTAGGGTACTGCTTCCTAATCAAATATTCTTAAGAATTCGTCAAAATAAATTCAGCCAAATTGTAACATTAAACCCACAAAGTTGGCAGAATAAAGAAGGTTTTTTAAAAACGCTTTCACATTTTTACAATCAAACTTCTTATGTGATTGATAGAAAAGTGCGAAGAAAAAACGATGGGTTTAATTTAAGTCCTTTTAGAGATGGCGATGAAGATGAATTGGGATTAACATTAAACTTCAGGAATGCGTTATTCTATAATCGTGGCAAGCAAAAATATACTACAAGCTATACATACATTGCAACATCGAGTAGCAATTTACTATCGTTAGGTTTACAGGAAAATAAGTTAAAAAGCCATCAATTAAACTTTAATCATAAACTTGCAGAAAGTTGGTTGTTGCAATTTCAAGGCGCTTTGGGAACCAATGAAAGCATATCAGAAAACTTCGGCAGCAGGAATTATAATTTAAATACAAATGAAGTAAATCCGAAAATTTCATATTTACTAAATCAACAAACCCGATTCGATTTATTTTATGAATTTGCCACTAAGGATAATACCTTAGGGGCAATGGAAGAACTTAGCCAGCAGCAAATTGGCACTTCTTTTGCTTACACGAATGCTGAAAAAATATCAATTAATGGCGAATTTACATATATAGATAACAGTTTTAAAGGAAGTGCATTTTCACCCGTTGCCTATCAAATTTTGGAAGGTTTAAATCCTGGTACCAATTTTACTTGGCGTTTATTGTTTCAAAAGAGGATTACAAAATATTTAGATGCCAATTTAACGTACAATGGCCGTAAAAGTGAAAACACAAACGCTATACATACTGGAAGTTTGCAGTTAAGGGCGTTTTTTTAGACGTGAGCCGTGAGACAAAATAAATTTTTTAGTGCTAATTGCGACTGCAAACTATAACTCTTTATAATATTTCTTTCAAAATTTGAACACCAATCGGCACATTATTTGTAATTTGAAGTAACCTAACACACTTAAAAATGACAATTTTAAAAATAACCTTATCACTATTCCTTTTTGCTGCGGTAGCGTGCAATTCAACTAAAAGTAGCACAAATACATCAATCGAAACTTCGACTTCTACCTCAACAACAACATCTGAAACAGCTATGGAAAATCAAAAAATGATAGATGCTGGCTTTAAAAAGGGAATAATTGTAGCTTCAAAAGGTGAAGGCGATTGTCCTTATACCATAAAAATGGAAGATGCAGGTCCTCCTTATTTTTTAGACCCACAAAATCTTGAAGATATTTTTAAAAAAGATGGGGAGAAAATTTGGGTGAAATTTACCGGACTACGAATGATGAATAGGTGCGAAAAGGCAAATCCTGTTTCAATAAACGAAATTCAGAAAAGGAAATAATATTTTATTAATATTAATGTTTGAATTTCAATATTTATGAAGGTAACGTTTTTAGTAATTATTTTAGGTTTGTTTTTCATTAAAGCATATTCTCAAAAATCAATGAAGATAGAAATTGACTATGAGCTTCAACTTAAATATCAGGACACTTTGCAGGCAATGGAAGATAATATCACCGGGCATTGGAAATATCTTGGGAAAAGAAACGGTAGAAAGTTAAAAGATACAGTTTCGACTAATTATGAAAATACCAGTAGAAATGTTATAGTTGAAAATGGGATTGTTTTTGAAGTAGCAAATCAGAAAAAAACAAAAACAAACTACTATTTTGAAACAATTTATGATTTTAAAAATGAAATCGGTTTTTACTCAAGCGAAAGAAAATATATAAATAATGAAATTAGTGCGATTTCATCTTATGAACCGTTTGTAGAATTAGTCTATTATAAAGAGAAGTTTGGAATTATCTTCACTGCTCCAGGAGGAAAATATTTTGAACCCATACGTTCTATATATGGCAAAAAATTGATTTTTGAAAACGGCGAAGAGTATTTAAGGTTATAACATATTAGAATAAAAAAAAGGGCAAATTCAATTTGAATTTGCCCTTTTTACTATAAGATTCATTCGTTTATTTCATCCATTTCTTAAAAGACAATTCAGCAGAAACTTTTTCATTGATTTCAGAAATTGAAATTCTTTCCTGCTCCATACTATCACGATGACGGATAGTTACGGTATTATCCTCTAAACTTTGATGGTCTACAGTAATACAAAATGGTGTTCCTGCTGCATCTGCTCTTCTGTATCTTCTACCAACGGCATCTTTTTCATCATATATTACGTTATGATCCCACTGTAAATTTTCAATAATTTTTTCAGCTAATTCTGGTAAACCATCTTTTTTGACTAATGGAAAAACAGCGACTTTAACTGGCGCTAAGATTGCTGGCAGTTTTAAAACAGTACGTGTACTGCCGTCTTCCAGAGTTTCATCTTGAAGCGCTGTACTTAAAACAGCTAAAAATAATCTGTCTAAACCAACCGAGGTTTCCACAACATACGGCACGTAGTTTTCGCCCAATTCGTGGTCAAAAAATTGTAGTTTTTTTCCTGAATGTTCTTCATGTGCCTTCAAATCGAAATCTGTACGGGAATGTATTCCTTCCAATTCTTTAAAGCCAAAAGGAAAGTTAAATTCAATATCTGCCGCAGCATTTGCATAATGCGCCAATTTTTCGTGGTCGTGAAAACGGTAATTTTCTTTTCCTAAACCTAATGATAAATGCCAATTTAAGCGGGTTTCTTTCCAGTATTCATACCATTTCATTTCCTCGCCCGGACGCACAAAAAATTGCATTTCCATTTGTTCAAACTCACGCATTCTAAAAATAAATTGTCTTGCAACAATCTCATTTCTAAAAGCTTTACCTGTTTGTGCAATTCCAAAAGGAATTTTCATTCGTCCAGATTTTTGAACGTTTAAAAAGTTTACAAAAATTCCTTGAGCTGTTTCTGGGCGTAAATATAAATCTGTTGCGTTTTCTGCATTTGCGCCTAATTTGGTACCAAACATTAAATTAAATTGACGCACATCTGTCCAATTTTTTGAACCTGTATCTGGATCGGCAATTTCAAGCTCTTCAATTAAAGCTTTTACATCAGCCAAATCTTCATTGCCTAAAGATTTACCCATTCTTTCAAGAATTCTTCTGTTTTCAGCAAGATAGTTTACAACACGTTCATTTGTAGTACTGTATTGTTCCTCATCAAAGCTTTCACCAAAGCGTTTTCTTGCCTTTTCAATTTCCTTTTGCGCTTTTTGAAGTATTTTTTCTGCGTGGTCTTCAATTAAAACATCGGCACGGTACCGTTTCTTAGAATCTTTATTGTCAATTAAAGGATCATTGAAAGCATCTACGTGACCAGAAGCTTTCCAAGTTGTTGGGTGCATTAATATTGCGGCATCCAGACCAACAATATTTTGGTGCATATAAACCATACTGCGCCACCAATATTCTCTTATATTTTTCTTTAATTCTACACCACTTTGTCCGTAATCGTAAACGGCACTTAAGCCATCGTAGATTTCACTAGATGCAAATATGTAACCGTATTCCTTTGCGTGGGAGATTACTTTTTTAAATTGGTCTTCGTTGTTTGCCATAGTTGACAAAAATATGAAAGTCCCTTTAATCCGCCGCCGTGGAAAACTAAAAAAACGCCAAAAAATAAATTCTTGGCGTTTTTTACTTGGATTAATAATATATATACTCCCTTCGGGGAATAAAGGACTATTTTATTTTAAATCCATTGTTGATGTTGCAATTAAATTTTTTCCGTCAAAAAGATTGATAATGTATCTACCTTCAACTAATTCCGCTTCAGTAGCATTAATAGTTATACATACATCTAGCTCATCATTTTCATAAAAAACTTTACTAGACTCACTATACATTAATGTTGAAGTTTCAAAACTCTTTGTTGCTTTTTGCCCCAACATATTATTCTTTGGGTTTATAACTTGTACATATAAAGTTCTGTCACCTTTTTCAGCTATTGTATTTGGTGCAAGTGTAAAACAAGCTCTTACTTTATCTGCTCTGCTAGAACGTTTTGTATCTACCACTTTACCGCTATTGCGCACAATTACTGCCTCGCCACGTAAATCTGTAGCTTTTACGATAGATCCTTTCTTAATTCTTTCAGACATTGCGGTATTAGTTTCAGTAACAGAATCTACAACCATTCTAGTATTTGTCAGTTCATTTTGCGTACTATCCCTTTGGGTGAGAAGCATTCTATTGGAAGCTATCAAACTATCAGCACGTTTAAACATCATTGTACGTTCGCTTTTAAGTCTGTTAACTTCAGCCTTGTACCTAGCAATTAAACCTACGTTTGCCTGAGCTCCTTTAACCGAATCTAAAAGAACTGTAATACGTTCTCTTGCTGCCAAAAGATCTTTATCTTTAAGATCGTTATCCTTAATTACTTCATCATAATTAGCAATAAGCCCTTGAAGTTCTTGCTCAATTTCGGCTTTTTCTTTTTCTAAACCAGTAACTGTCGTTTTACTGTCGTTAAAAAGTGTAACTGTATAAACCGCAAGCGCGATTAACAAAACAGATAAGATACCTATTAATACCTTAAATTTACCACTGTTATTTTCTGTACTCATAAGTGTTTAAGTTTGTTTTAGTTGGTAAATGTAGCGTTTGAAACAACGCACCTATGTTTATAAAATGGTAAAAAGTCTTAAAATATGTTAAATTTATTATTTCCAAAACTATGCACGGGTTGTAACGAAGCATTATTATTGGAAGAAAAGTTAATTTGTTCTTCATGTAGACATCAACTTTCCCTAGCGTGCCATCATAAAAATGGTGACGAAAGTATGAAGAATATTTTTTATGGAAAGTTCCCATTAGAAAATGCAACGGCACTATTATATTTTGAAAAACGTAGCGTTACGCAAGAAATTTTACATAATCTAAAATATAGAAAGCAAGAAAAACTAAGTAACTTGTTTGGTGAATGGCTTGGGGCAGAATTAGCAGAAGTACAAGAATTTAATTCAATAGATTTAATTATTCCCGTTCCATTGCATAAACAAAAATTAAAAACACGTGGCTATAATCAGGTTGCTGGCTTTGGAAAAGAAATTGCGAAAGCACTACAATGTGAATATAATGAAGCTGCATTGGTAAAAATTTCAAAAACTGGATCTCAAGCCTTTCGCCAACGGATTATGCGTTTTGAAGCGGAAGAAATATTTTCGCTTGTAAATAAAGAAGCTATTGCCAACAAGCATATTTTGTTGGTTGATGATATTGTTACAACCGGCGCAACATTGGAAAAATGCGCGCTCCAATTGTTATCTGCAGAGGGTGTAAAAGTAAGTATCGCTACAATTGCAATAGCCTAAAGTTATTTTAGGTTGTTAGTTTCAATTGCGTAATTTTGGAAAATTATTGAATAGCATTTAAAATTATAAATAGAAAATTGAAACATCGCCTCCTTTATATTCCCATATTTTTCCTTTTAATGCTTTCATTTGTAGATTGTGCAAAAAAAGGTACGCCAAGTGGAGGCCTTCAGGACAGTCTAGCGCCATTAATTGTAAGAAGTAGTCCTGAAAATTACACAACTAATTTTACTGGAGATGAAATTAGGATAACTTTTGATGAATACATCAAATTAAAAGACATTCAAAAAGAGCTTATTATCTCTCCGCCATTAAAGTATGCGCCAATCATCACACCTTTAAGCACTTCAAAAACACTTCGCGTAAAAATTTTAGATACATTAAGAGAGAATACAACCTACTCGTTTAATTTCGGGAATAGTATTGTGGATAATAATGAGGATAATCCTTTTCCTTATTTTAAATACGTTATTTCTACCGGAAATTATATTGATAGCTTGACAGTTTCAGGCCGTGTTTTAGACGCACAACTTAGAACTACCGAAATACCAACAACAGTAGTTTTGTATGAAGCTAACGAGGCTTTTGAAGACAGTCTCATTTATACCGAAAAACCCACCTACATTACTGTAACCACCGATAGTTCGGGAACGTATGAGTTAACGAATATTAAGGAAGGAAAATATCTTCTTTTAGCTTTAAAGGAAAAAAACAACGACTATGTTTTTCAGCCAAGAACCGATAAAATAGGTTTTGCTGAAGATTATATAACGCTACCCACCGATAGTACCTACAATGTAACCGTTTTCAAAGAAGAACAGCCGTACAAGATTTTTAATCCGAAAATAGTAGCAAAAAATCACATCCTTTTTCCATTTGAAGGTATTGCGGATAGTCTTCAAATTAAAGTAATTTCTGAAGTTCCTGAAGATTACGAAGTTGCAACTTATCGGGATTTAAAAAAAGATACATTAAATTACTGGTTTAAACCTGCGCTTGAAAGCGATTCATTGGTTTTTCAAGTAAAAAATAGAAATCAAATTGATACGCTAACATTAAGATTGAGAAACCTTACTAAAGATTCTTTATCATTAAGTTCACTTTCTGCCAACATTATAAAAAGAAAAGATACTTTTAAGCTTTTGGCAAATACCCCAATTAGAAATATTGATCCAGAAAAAATTTCTATTACGGATAAAGACACGCTAAATATTGATTTTACAACAAGAATAGACACCCTTTATAACCTTGCAGAATTTATTTTTGAAAAGAAAGAAGAGCAACGTTATAATATAAATATTTTACCGGATGCTATTACGGATTTCTTCGGAAATAAAAACGATACTATCCGCACAACCCTTAGCACGAAGCTAGAGTCCGATTACGGCACGCTTACTTTTAATTTAAAAAATGTGAAGCAATTTCCAGTTATCGTTCAGCTCTTAAATGATAAATTGGTAGTGGTTGAAGAACAGTATTTAACCGAAAACAAAGAGATATTTTTTGATGAAATCTCGCCAGCACTTTATTATTTCCGAATAATTTACGATGAAAACGAAAATAAAAAATGGGACACCGGAGATTTTCTAACGCGCAGTAAACCTGAAAAAATTATATTCTATCCAAGAAAAATTGAAGTACGAGCCAATTGGAGCCCAATTGAAACATTTACGTTAGACTAAAGCTGTCCCTATCGTTCAAAAACTGAAGGTGTTTTCTATTTGAAATGACATGTTCTTTTGAAAGTGTTATAGTTTGGGTAAATTCAATTTCAAAATTTTCATTAGAAATTTGTTTTCCCAAAACGTCATAAACCGCAGAATGTCCAATATATTCGTGACCATTACCATCCAAGCCAACTCGATTTACTCCTATGCAATAACTCATGTTTTCAATTGACCTAGCTTTTAACAGCGCGTCCCAAGCATTAGTTCTTGGTTTTGGCCAGTTGGCAACGTAAAGTAAAATATCATAATCTACGGTGTTTCTTGCCCAAACTGGAAAGCGCAAATCATAACAAATTAATGGGCATATTTTCCAACCGTTTAATTCAACTATCAATCTTTCGTTTCCAGCATCATAAACTTCATTCTCTTTTGCTAAAGTGAAAGTATGTTTTTTATCATAGGTTTTGTATTTACCATCTGAATACACAAAAAATAATCTATTATAAAATCGATCATTTTCTTTGATAATTACACTTCCCGTAATTGCCGTGTTTTTCTTTTTTGCTTCAGCTTTCAGCCAATTTAAAGTTTCGCCATTTTCTTCTGCCAGATTTTTAGCATTCATTGAAAAGCCTGTTGTAAACATTTCAGGTAAAACAATAAGATTTGTTTCTTCTGAAATTTCATTTATTTTTTCAGAAAACATATCTCTGTTTGCAATAGGGTTTTCCCAATGAAGGTGTGATTGTATTATTGTAATTTTAAGATTTTCCAAAAAATGATTTTTTCAATTTATTAAAAAAAAGAATATTTACTTTTTATGTTGTTTTATAATTTCAACAATCTCCATAAGGCCCTGCATTTTTGCGTGTTCTTCTGCACTATTGCCGCGCTCATCTTTATGGTCTAATTCTGCACCGTTTGTAATTAGCATTTCCACAATTTTCTTTCTCCCAAATGTTGCTGCAAAAATCAATGCTGTAGCTTTATTGAAATTAACTGCATTTACATTAGCGCCGTTAGTTATTAGTATTTCGGCAATTTCATCAAAACCTTTAAAGCAAACGCCCATTAGCGCGGTGTTACCGGAAGCATCTTGCGCATCAATATCTTGTTCAATTTTTAAAATTTCCTCGCTAATTTGTTTGGAGCCGTAGTATGTTGCCAATAGTAATGGTGTTGAGCCACGTGCGTCTTTTTCTGTAACTAATTCGGGAAATTCGGCTAAAATAGTTTTTACGGTATTTAAATTTTCTTCCCGTATGGCATTAAATAGTTTGTCTTTCATAATTTCATTGCAATTTATGCTTACGCAAATAGTCTTTAAAATTAAGCAAAAAAGAGCTGCAATGGAGCAGCTCTTTTTTAAATATTGAAGCGGTTTACAGTTTTATTTTAAATCAAATCTGTCTAAATTCATAACTTTGTTCCAAGCAGCTACGAAATCTTTCACAAACTTTTCTTTAGAATCTTCACAAGCATAAACTTCTGCAATTGCTCTCAATTCAGAATTTGAACCAAAGATTAGATCTGCTCTTGTGCCTGTCCATTTTTTTGTATTTGAAGCTCTGTGCTTTCCTTCAAAAATATCGTCTTTATCATCAACTGCTCTCCAAGTTGTACTTAAATCTAATAAGTTTACGAAGAAATCATTTGTTAAGGTTTCAGGATTATGAGTAAAAACTCCGTGATCCGAACCGTTATAATTAGTATTTAAAACTCGCATTCCACCAACTAAAACAGTCATTTCAGGAACTGAAAGTGTTAAAAGTTGTGATCTATCTACCATCAATTCTTCGAAAGAAGCGTTTTGATCTGTGTGAATATAATTTCTAAAACCATCTGCCTGCGGCTCTAGATGTTTGAAGGAATCTACATCAGTCTGCTCTTGTGAAGCATCTTGTCTTCCGGCGTTAAAGGGAACGTGTATATCGTGACCAGCATTTTTTATAGCTTTTTCAACACCTACATTTCCACCAAGCACAATTAGATCTGCCATTGAAACTTGGTTATCACCCTTTGAATTAAAGTCATTTTGAATAGACTCCAATATATTCAACACTTTTGAAAGCTGTTTTGGATTATTTACTTCCCAGTTTTTTTGAGGCTCTAATCTAACACGAGCACCATTTGCACCACCACGCATGTCAGAATTTCTGTACGTTGATGCAGATGCCCAAGCTGTAGATACTAATTCAGAAATTGAAAGGTTAGAATCTAAAATAGATTTCTTAAGAGTTTCAACATCATTTTCATCAATTATCGTATTACTTGCAGCTGGAATTGGATCTTGCCACAACAATTCTTCATTTGGTGCTTCTGGACCCAAATAACGTGAAACCGGACCCATATCTCTGTGCAATAATTTAAACCATGCTCTTGCAAAAGCATCTTCAAACTCTGCCGGATTATCACGGAAATGTTTGGATATTTTTAAATACTCCGGATCCATTTTAAGTCCAATATCTGCTGTACTCATCATCAAATCCTGAGATTTGGAAGAATCATGTGCCATTGGTGCTTTTTTTGCATTTGACGCGTCAGTTGGCCTCCATTGATGAGCGCCTGCTGGACTTTTAGTTAATTCCCAATCGTAATCCAACAAAACCTTAAAGTAATCGTGATCCCATTTATTTGGTTCTGGCGTCCAAGCACCTTCCAAACCACTGGTAATAGTATCATCTCCAAAACCAGATTTATAACTGTTAATCCATCCTTGGCTTTGATAATGCATTGCTGCTCCTGCTGGTTCAGCATCTACATATTGTTCGGCATCTGCAGCTCCATGCGCTTTACCAAAAGTATGACCACCAGCAACCAATGCTACAGTTTCGTAATCATCCATTGCCATTCTACCAAAAGTTTCGCGAATATCGTGGGCAGAGCCTAACGGATCTGGCTTACCGTTTGGCCCTTCTGGATTTACATAAATTAAACCCATATGTGCTGCTGCTAATGGCTTTTCTAAATGCCCGTCTTCATAACGCTTATCATTACCCATCCAAACGGTTTCTGAACCCCAATAAACATCTTGTTCCGGCTCCCAAACATCCTCACGGCCGCCTGCAAAACCAAAAGTTTTAAAGCCCATAGATTCCATAGCTACGTTTCCTGTAAGCAATAATAAATCTGCCCAAGAAATTTGTTTACCATATTTCTGCTTTATTGGCCAAAGCAATAAACGCGCTTTATCCAAATTCCCGTTATCTGGCCAACTATTAAGCGGCGCAAAACGTTGATTTGCAGTATTTCCACCACCACGACCATCTGTCACCCTATATGTTCCTGCGCTATGCCATGCCATACGGATAAAAAATCCACCGTAATGACCGTAATCTGCTGGCCACCAATCCTGGGAATCTGTCATTAATGCATTCAAATCTGCTTTTAGCGCATTGTAATCTAATTTTTTGAATTCTTCTTTATAATCAAAATCGTTTCCCATTGGGTCCGACTTCTGTCCTTGCTGCCTTAAAACATTTAATCGTAAACTATTTGGCCACCAGTCGCTGTTTTTAGTTCCACCGCCAGCTGCTTTTTGCTGTACGTTAGCAAAATATGGACAATTTGCTACTGCCGCATCTTTGTCATTTATTTCCCAGGCGTTGCCTTCATCACCCTTGGAATTTCCGTTGTTATGATAATTATTATCCTTTGTGTCCATAATAGTCTTGAATTTTAAATTTGAATTGCTACGAAATTAAAGAAATTATTCCCTTTTCTAAGCTTAATACAATTGCAACTTATAATGTTTAGATTGATAAATCTTATAACCAAGCAAAATTCTATTACTAGTATCAATTGAACTGACTATAGTTCAAAATGAAGAGGCTTTTAAATTCTTCAAAATGTTTGCTGCTTCTGCCAAGGTTTTATCTGTTTTGGCAAAGCAAACTCGAATTTGCTTAAAATCTTTTCTGCCTTCGTTGAAAACCGAAGTTGGTATAGTAGCAATTTTGAATTCTTTGGTAAGCCTTTCAGTAAAAAGAATATCGTTTTCTTCAGAAATTTCAGAGAAATCCAACATTTGATAGTAGGTTCCTTTTGAAGGAATTAATTTGAAGTTGGAATCTTTCATTAAATTCAAAAAGAAATCACGCTTCTGCTGATAGAAATTTGGAAGTTTTAGATAAGTGTCGACATTTTGAAGATAGCTGGCCAACGCTTTTTGAATTGGGTGATTAACACAGAAAACAACGTGTTGGTGTACCTTTTGAAACTCTTTCATCAAACCTTTAGGCGCAACGCAATAGCCCATCTTCCAACCCGTATTATGAAATGTTTTTCCGAATGAAGCTGTCACAAAGCTTCGCGCTGATAATGCTTTAAATTTTGAGGCACTTTGGTGCACATTGCCATCAAAAATTATATGTTCATAAACCTCATCGCTCAAAATAAGCAAATCATTTTTTTCAGCAATATTTTGAAGTTGGAGCATATCTTCTTCCGAAGCTAACATTCCGCTCGGGTTGTGTGGACTATTTAAAACAATCATTTTTGTTTTTACTGTAATTCTATCTTCAACTTGCCGCCAGTCCATTTGGTAAAATGGCGGTTTTAATTGAATTGGTATAATTTTTCCGCCAAACAACTTAACACTTGGCGCGTAACAATCATAAGCTGGCGTAAAGATTATAACCTCATCTCCTTTGTTAATTGTTGCTGCTATAGCTGTAAATATTGCCTGTGTTGCGCCGGCTGTTATGGTTATTTCAGTTTCGGGATTATAAAAATGGTTGTGAAGGTTTTCAATCTTTTTCGATATTTGCATCCGCAAATCAAAATCGCCTGCCATTGGGGAGTATTGGTTAAAACCATCTTTCATTGCTTTACAAACCAATTTGTGCAGAGCGCTATCGCTTTCAAAATTTGGGAAACCTTGTGATAGATTTATTGCATTATGTTCTGCCGCCATTTTACTCATTATTGAGAAAATGGATTGTGGGATGTTTGGAAGTTTTATACGATTATTCATTTTTACCTGTGTTTATAAAGACCAATATGTCATTTATACATTTGTTGAGTTCGTGCTTAATTTCGTTGGTCCAAAATCTAAAAACGGTGTATCCTAATTCTTCAAGTTGCTTGTTTACTTGACGATCGCGCTGCATATTGCGCTCTATTTTTGGAATCCAAAAGTCTTTATTGGTTTTCCACTTTTCCTTTTTCTCCGGCCAATTATAGCCGTGCCAAAATTCACCATCAATAAAAATAGCAAGTTTATATTTTTGAATTGAAATATCTGGCCTCCCGGGAATTTTCTTACTATTAACCCTATATCTTACGCCCTTATTCCAAAGAGCTTTTCTGAAAAGAATTTCTGGTTTCGTGCTTTTACCGCGAATTTTGCTCATCATTTTAGAGCGCTTTTTCGTTGTATAAAAACCAGATTCCTCATTAAATCTTGGAACTATAATTCTTTCTTCTTCACTATAATAAACCATCATAATAAACTTAGCGAATATTAACCTTAATTCAAAATGGGGGTTAAAATGAATAGAGAAAAATCAAATTCTAGTAAATCTAAACCTTTTTAAATTTACGTATATGATTATTGAAATATGTGCTATTTTCGTTACTTCTCAAAATATACTGTAAAAATTAACTTTATGCGGAATTCCATTTTCTTGGTTATTACACTTTTATCTTTTTCTTGTTTTGGGCAGAAAAAATCTTCGGTAAAAACAAATAACAACTTTCAAGTTAATTTAAAATTACAAGACTCGCTTAAGACACTTCAAGACTCAACAGACTTTTTACTGTTTCAAGGAAAGTATGATAAGGTAATACTTAACTCTATTGAACACATAAAATTTGGAGAAAAAATAGGTGATACTGTTGGCGTTAATTATTCTAAATATATGGTTGCTATGGCATTTTTATATCTTGAGGATTATGAAAATTCTGGCAAATATTTAAAGGAATATACTGAATATGCTTTAAAATCAAAAAATGATTTTGAGATTGCAAGGGCTCATAATTTTACTGGTGCACTTTACGTATCTGAAAAAAAATATGATAGTGCGCAAATGTATTTTATGAAAGCTTTACCGCTCTCCAAAAAACTTGGAGATACGCTGGAAGTTTCAATTGTATATTATAACCTATCGGAATCCAATCTTAATTTGGGAAATCAGAAAAAAGCAGCAGACTATTATAAAAAAGCAAAAAAAGGAATAGATGAATTAGACTTCAAAGGGCTTACTACTGAAATGGACTTGTTAGAAGGCAAGCTAAATGTTGAAAATAAGGAGTACAATAAAGCTTTAATAAAATTTAAATCTGCAATTGCATTTGCTGAAAATGGTGGATATATTGACAAGACCCTAATTGAAGTTTATAAAGAATTAAGTAATGCCCACTATTTATCTGGCAATTTACAAGAGGCTTATAAAACTAGAAAAACTTATGATAGCCTGAACTTATTGCAGTTTGAGAAAAATAAGGTAATAGCGGTTCAAAATGCCAATGCGAAATTTAACGTCAATCAGTTTAAAAAGAAAGCAAATGAAGCTGAATTAGAAAAACAATTAATTGAAGAAAAAGCGAAGTGGAACAATTCTCTTCTCTACTTTTTTATAATTACCGCAGCGTTACTCATTATATTTTTATTATTTGTGGGAAGAGCAAATTCCCGCCGCAAACATTTACTAAAATTATTACGAGAAAAAAATACAGAATACAGGTTGGCAAAGGAAAAATCTGAACAATTGGCTATGGCAAAAACCAAATTCTTTTCCACCATAAGCCATGAATTACGTACGCCTTTATACGGCGTTATAGGATTAAGTTCCAGTTTGTTGGAAGATGAGTCTTTGTTTGAGCACAGGGATGACTTAAAAAATTTAAAATTTTCTGCAGATTATCTTTTAGCGTTAATAAACGATGTTTTAGATTATAGCAAAATAGACGCAACACCTTATCTCGAAAATGCAAAACATTTCAGTATTAGAGATTTAATTGAATCTATTTCAAATTCGTTTAAGCATATTTTAGAAGAGAATCATAATAACCTAAAAATATCAATTGCAGAGAACGTGCCTAAATATATATACGGAGATAGGATACGGTTAATGCAGATTTTGATGAATTTGTTGGGCAATGCCACAAAGTTTACTGCAAATGGTGCAATTGAAATTTTTGTGAATATTTTGCAAGAAACTGAAACACAGATTTCTCTGACTTTTAGTATTAAGGATAATGGAATTGGTATCCCAGAGGATTTACAACAAACTATCTTTGAAGAATTCCAACAAATTCGAAATGATAAAAAGACGTCACAAAAAGGAACTGGTTTAGGCCTATCAATTGTGAAAAAATTACTTGAACAAACAAACTCTTCAATTAATTTGAAAAGTACTGTTGGGAAGGGTCCGAATTTTCATTTAATTTAAACTTTCAAAAAACACAAAAAGTTGAAGTTGACGTGCTCGAAATCTTAGATAAAAGCTTTCTACAGAACAAAAAAATACTGATAGTAGATGACAATAAAATTAATCAAATTGTTACAAAAAAAATTCTTGAACAATATGGAATGAAGTGCGTTCTGGCATTTGATGGAAATACAGCAATTGAGTTAGCACGTAATACAGATCTAGATTTAATACTGATGGATATTAATATGCCCGGAAAAAATGGTTTTGAGACGACTTCCGAAATAAGAAAATTTAATGAAAACATTCCAATTATTGCTCTAACAGCAATGGAAATGGAAAGTATAATTTTGAAAATAAAAAATATTGGAATGAACGATGTAATAGTAAAACCATACGAAAAAGAAATCTTCCTAAGAACCTTACTAGCTCATATACCGAGTTTAGTTGAGGATTAGAGTACTCACCAACTATTTAAAGCAACAAATAACATTCGGAAATATTTATCCTTCCGCGCTTGCTGCCATATATTCTCTATTCATTCTGGCAATATTCTCTAAAGAAATTCCTTTTGGACATTCAACTTCACAGGCTCCAGTATTGCTGCAATTACCAAAACCTTCTTTATCCATTTGTGCAACCATATTCAAAACACGGGTAGAAGCTTCTACTTGTCCTTGTGGTAAAAGGGCAAATTGGCTAACCTTTGCTGATGTAAATAACATCGCACTTGCATTTTTACAAGCTGCAACACAAGCCCCACAACCTATACAAGTAGCTGCGTAAAAGGAATCATCAGCATCTTGCTTGTCTACAGGAATAGAATTGGCATCTATAGTATTTCCTGATGTATTAACAGAAATATATCCTCCTGCTTGTTGTATTCTATCAAAAGCACTACGATCCACCATTAAATCTTTTACAATTGGAAAAGCTTTTGCTCTAAATGGCTCTATTGTAATTGTATCGCCATCATTAAACATTCTCATGTGCAGTTGGCAAGTTGTAACTAATCTATCAGGTCCGTGAGGTTCTCCATTAATTTGTAAGCTACAACTACCGCAAATACCTTCACGACAATCGTGGTCAAAAACAACAGGATCTTCTCCGTTATTGTTTAAACCTTCATTAAGAACATCCAGCATTTCTAAGAAGGACATATCGCCATCTATTCCATCAACCGGGTATGTTTTAAATGCTCCTTTAGATTTATTATTGGCTTGACGCCATATTTCTAATGTAAGTTTCATAAAATTTTATTTATAACTTCTGGTCTTTAATTCAATATTCTCGAAGATTAACTCTTCTTTATGCAAAATGGCATCTTTTGGATCTCCAGTATATTCCCAAGCAGATACATATTTATAGTTCTCATCATCACGTAAAGCCTCGCCTTCTTGTTCGCCGTCTTTCTCAACACTTTCTTCTCTAAAATGGCCGCCTGCACTTTCATTTCTATCTAGTGCATCTTTTGCGAACAGTTCTCCCAATTCTAAGAAATCTGCAACTCGTCCAGCTTTTTCTAATTCTGGGTTCATACTGTCTTGCACACCTGGGATACGTACATTTAACCAAAAATCTTCACGAAGGGCAGAAATTTCAGCCATTGCTTCTTTTAAACCTTCGGCATTACGGCTCATTCCACATTTTTCCCACATTATTTTACCTAAACGTTTGTGGTAATAATCTACAGAATGTGTGCCAGAAGCTCCCATTAATTTTGCAATTCTTTCTTTAGCATCCTTTTCAACTTGATCAAATTCTGGACCATCTGTCGGTATTTTTCCAGTTCTAATGTCGTGTGATAAGTAATCACCAATTGTATATGGCAAAATAAAATAACCATCTGCCAAACCTTGCATAAGTGCCGATGCTCCCAATCTATTTGCACCGTGATCGCTAAAATTAGATTCACCTATACTATAACAACCTTCAATGGTAGTTTGTAGGTTATAATCTACCCAAAGACCGCCCATTGTGTAATGTACTGCAGGATAGATCATCATTGGGGTTTTGTATGGATTTTCATCTACGATTTTCTCATACATTTGAAAAAGATTACCGTATTTATTCTCAACTACTTTTTTACCGTAATTGTAAACCTGTTGCTCCGTTGGATTACTATTTCCGTGAATTTGAGCTTCTTCCTTTCCGTATCTTTCTATTGCGGCTGCAAAATCTAAGTAAACTGCCTCGCCTGTCTTATTAACACCATAACCTGCATCACATCTTTCTTTTGCTGCTCTAGATGCAACATCCCTTGGAACTAAATTTCCGAAAGCTGGATAGCGACGTTCTAGGTAATAATCTCTTTCTTCTGGCTTTAATTCGGTTGGTTTTTTCTTTCCTTCTCGTATTGCCGCAGCGTCCTCTTTACTTTTTGGCACCCAAATACGGCCATCGTTTCGCAACGATTCTGACATTAAGGTTAATTTGGATTGATGGTCTCCCGAAACTGGAATACAAGTTGGATGAATTTGTGTATAACAAGGATTTGCGAAATAAGCTCCTCTTTTGTGCGCTCTCCAAGCTGCGGTAACATTACTACCCATAGCATTGGTGCTTAAATAAAATACGTTACCATAACCACCACTAGCCAAAACTACTGCGTGTGCAGAATGTCTTTCAATTTCACCCGTTATAAGATTACGAGCAATAATACCTCTAGCTTTGCCATTAATTTTTACAATATCTATCATTTCATGGCGATTGCACTGTTCAATCTTTCCACGATTTACTTGTCTGTTCATTGCAGCGTAAGCACCAAGCAACAACTGTTGTCCTGTTTGTCCTTTCGCATAAAAAGTTCTTGAAACCAAAACACCACCAAAACTACGGTTATCTAGCAATCCACCATATTCTCTTGCAAATGGAACGCCTTGCGCAACACACTGATCAATAATATTTGCAGACTCTTCCGCCAATCTATAAACATTTGCTTCACGAGAGCGGTAATCTCCACCTTTTACGGTATCATAAAATAAACGATAGATAGAATCCCCATCACCTTGATAATTTTTGGCAGCATTAATACCACCTTGCGCAGCAATTGAGTGTGCACGACGCGAAGAATCTTGGTAAAAAAATGTTTTTACGTTATAACCTAATTCTGCCAAAGTTGCGGCAGCGCTTCCTCCAGCAAGACCTGTGCCTACAACAATAATATCTATATTACGTTTGTTGGCTGGGTTTACCAAATTTATTTTATTTCTATGATTAGTCCACTTTTGTGCTAAAGGACCTTCTGGAATTTTTGAATCTAATGTTGCCATGTTCTTTTGCTTTTAGTGAATTTGATTAAAATAAAGATAGAGTGCTATAAATATAAAGCCCGCGGGAATAAAAATGGCATAAAATTTTGTGAAACCTTGTATGGCTTTGCTATATTTATTGTTAAAACCAACACTTTGGAAAGATGATGCAAAACCATGCCATAAGTGTAACATCAATAATCCAAACGATAAGCAATAAAGGCCAACACGAACAGGGCTTTCAAATTTATGAAGTAATTCTGTGTAATATCTTGTATCATCCAAAGGATTTACTTCTACGTATTTATAAACCATTTCTGGAAACCAAAAATCGTAAAAATGAAGACCGATAAACGCTAAAACTACAGCTCCAGAAATTATCATGTTTCGTGATGCCCAAGACGAATTTCTATTTCCTTTAAATTGTTTATATGACACCTCTCTTGCTTTGTTGTTTTGAAGTTCCAGCACAATTCCCATTGCAAAGTGAAAAACAACTCCGAAAATTAAAACAGGTTGTAATAAAAATTGAACAACAAAGTTATTCCCCATAAAATGAGACCAAGAATTAAATGTATCAGGATCTATAACCGAAGTAATATTTATGGTAAAATGCTGTGCAAGGAAGAAGACAAGAAATAAGCCAGAAAGTGCCATAGCAAATTTCTTGGCGATTGAAGCGGATAATATTCCCATATTTGAATTTTTTTCTAGAATTGAGTTACAAAAGTACGTTCCAAACAGTTGTCTGGCAAATTAATCTTAAGTGCTTGGCAACTATTTAACTTTCATTATAATACAATAATTTATTCTATTTCTAATGGTGTTGTTGCTATTTTTCCAGATACTTCAACATTTATTTTATATTTTCCTTTCGGTAGATAATAGTTTCCATTTTCTGCTTTAGTTAATTTCGTGAAATTCTTTTCAATTTCTTTTTTACCATTATCTGAAATTGAAAGATTATATTCAAAAACATTAACTCCTTTATCTACATTTATTGAGAATTCATTCAACACTTTTCCTTCTTCCGAAGAAATTTTGATTTTTGCATTTCCTGCCTGTGGGCTATAAAATTGAATTTTAGTTTTTGGCTCAACTACTTCGCCCCAAGTACCATATTTACTTCCCCAACGGCGGGAAGCTTTTATTCTTTCAATATCTGCTACAACAATATCATTTGTGCTTTCACTATTTATATTTTGTAAAAGCGAAATATCCGCAATATAAATAGACCTTCCGTGTGTGCCGATTACCAAATCTTTTTCTCTCTCTTGGATTACTAAATCGTGCACGGCAACATTTGGCAAACCACCATCAAATTCGTCCCAAGTTTGGCCTTTATTTAGAGAAACATAAGCTCCATTATCTGTACCTAAGTAAAGTATGTTCTCATTATTGGTGTCTTCTTTTATAACGTTCACGGCGCCAATTGGCAAATTGCCATTTATATTTTTAAAGGTTAAACCATAATCGTCACTCATATACACATACGGTTTAAAATCATCCCAACGATAACCATTCAACGTTACGTAAACTCGTTCTTTTTTATGCGCTGAAGCAATTACGCGGCTTACCCACAAATCTTTCGGGAATGTATTTGAAATGTTTTTCCAGTTTCCGCCAGCATCAGTACTAACATAAACCAATCCATCGTCGCTTCCTGTATAAAGTAAACCAAATTGCATAGGAGATTCACTTATTGAAGTTAGCGTTCCATAAGCAACATTGCCCGGTTTTCCACCTTGGGTTAAATCACCCGAAATTGCCGTCCAATCATCGCCTTGGTTAAAGCTTCGCATTAATTTATTGCCGCCATAATACAAAATATCCTGATTATGCGTACTCAATAATATCGGTGTTTGCCAATTAAAACGGTAGGGACTATCGCCCAATTCGTGTTTTGGTTGAATATATGTTGGCTCTTCTTCATCGCGGTTTAAACGGTAATAATTTCCAAATTGAAAACCGGTATAAACTATTTTATTATTTCTGGAGTCAATTTGAACTTGCATACCATCGCCACCCATAATAAATTCGAAGCCATATTTTCCGTTCTGTAGCCAACCAACATTTTCTTCATAATTGTGCGGGCCAACCCAAACACCATTATCCTGTAAACCACCGTAAACATTATAAGGTTCTGCATTATCAACATTTACTGTATAAAACTGTCCAACAGAAGTTGAATTGTTTTTTATCCAGTTTTTTCCCGAATCGTATGTAATATTTACGCCGCCATCGTTTCCATTAATAAGGTGATTGTCGTTATTCGGGTTTATCCAAAGTGCATGATGGTCTGCGTGTACATTTTCTGCATTAATGCTTTCAAAAGTTTTTCCGCCATCTGTTGATTGTAAAATTGGTACACCGTATATGAATATCTTATCTGCATTTTGAGGCGAAACGTGAACTTTTCCGAAGTAATACCCATAACTATAATACAAATCATTTATAAAACCGTCGTGCGTTTTTTTCCAGCTTTTACCGCCGTCAGTACTTTTATAAACTTCGGCGCCAATTACGGGGGTATCAAAAAGTGCTGTGTTTGCATCTTCAAGATATTTAGATAAATCGGTTGGTTTTATCGTTCCCGATTTCATCATTTGCTTTACAGATTCTGCTTTATATTTCTCTTGAAAACCATTATTCCGAAGATATTCTTCCAACATATTATTATCAAGATTTGCAAATTGAGAAGAAGTCATCACTTTAAAATCATCTTTCTTCAACATTTTTGCGTTTGAAGATTCAGCCTTTTTTGTTGCCGGTCTATTATTTTGATTATCGACAATTGCATAAACCATATTTTCATTTACAACTGCGGTACCAATACGGCCAACGCCTTCGCCAGTTGGAAAACCGCTGCCTTCAACCGAAACTTTCGTCCAGCTATTTCCTGCATCTATACTTTTATAAATTCCGCTGCCGTTACCGTTGCCTGTAAAATTCCACGCTTTTCTGTCCTTTTGCCAAGTTGAAGCGTACATAATATTGAAGTTTTTCGGATCTGTCGAAACCTCAACAACGCCTGTTTCAGTATCTACAAAAAGGGTTTTATTCCAAGTTTTACCGCCATCAACTGTTTTAAAAATGCCTCGTTCTTCGTTTGGAGAATATAAGTGACCTAAAACACCAACCACAACCTCATCAGGATTTTTTGGATTAATTAAAATCGAACTAATATGATGGCTATCTAAAAGCCCCATATTTTGCCACGTTTTGCCTTTATCGGTAGATTTTAATATTCCAATACCAGCATACGATGAGCGCGAAGCATTGATTTCGCCAGTGCCGACCCAGATGGTGCCAGTATTAAAATCTACCGATACGCAACCAATGTTTTGTGTTGGCGAATTTTCTAAAATAGGTTCGAAAGATGTTCCGTTATTGGTTGTGTGCCAAAGTCCGCCACTTGCGTAAGCTGCGTAAAATTCGGTTGGATTGGTTGGATTTACAGCCAAATCTACCACGCGACCACTCATAATTGTTGGACCAACGTTTTTAAAGGAAATGGTTTTTACGAGGGAATTTGAGAGTTGCGCAGTTTTAATTTCTAAACCTGTTTTTATAGCATCTGCCGATGTTGAAGATTGTTGTGCAAAAGCGAAAATTGAGAATAATAAAAAGAACGAACGTAGATAAAATTTCATAAGGT
>JBBSOK010000013.1:0-37009 GCA_038259825.1 Flavobacteriales bacterium | reverse complement strand
TGACTAATTAGGCATTAGGCATTAGGCATTAGGCATTAGGCATTAGGCATTAGGCATTAGGCATTAGGCATTAGGCATTAGGCATTAGGCATTAGGCATTAGGCAAAATAAAAAAATCCCAATTTGAATTAATTCAAATTGGGATTTTTTTATTTTTTAGTTTGGATTGTGATTTCTTAAACGTTGAATCTAAAGTGCATAATATCTCCATCTTTTACGATATATTCCTTGCCTTCAACACCCATTTTTCCGGCTTCTTTTACTTTGCTTTCGCTTCCTAAAGCAACATAATCATCATATTTTATTACTTCGGCACGGATAAAACCTTTTTCAAAATCTGTATGTATTACGCCAGCAGCTTGCGGAGCAGTCGAGCCAACTGGAATTGTCCAAGCTCTCACTTCCTTAACACCTGCAGTAAAATAAGTCTGTAAATTAAGCAAAGCATACGCTCCACGAATTAATTTTGCCGAGCCAGCTTCATCAAGACCTAAATCTTCCAAGAACATTTTGCGCTCTTCAAAGGTTTCAAGCTCTGTAATATCAGCTTCTGTTCCTACAGCTAATACAATTACTTCGGCATTTTCACCAGCAACTGCTTCCTTCACTTTATTTACATATTCATTACCGTTAACAGCACTATTTTCGTCAACATTACAAACATAAAGTACTGGCTTATCAGTTATAAATTGCAGCGGTGTTACAAACTCTTCTCTATCTGTTTCAGCAATGTCGATTGCCCTAATTGAAATTCCAGCTTCTAGATTTGTTTTTATTTTCAATAAAACAGCTTCCTCTTTTTGGGCTTCTTTATTTCCCGTTCTTGAAGCTCTTTTAACTTTCTCAAGCTTTTTATCTACAGTTTCCAAGTCTTTTAACTGCAATTCCATATCAATTGTTTCCTTATCCCTAATAGGATTAACATTACCATCAACGTGAATAATATTATCGTTATCAAAACAACGCAAAACGTGAAGTATAGCGTCCGTTTCACGGATATTACTTAAAAATTGATTTCCTAAGCCCTCACCTTTGCTCGCTCCTTTTACCAAGCCCGCAATATCAACAATTTCAACTGTAGCTGGCACAACACGCTCCGGCACTACCAATTCTTCCAACTTCAGCAACCTTGTATCTGGCACATTTACTACACCAATATTAGGTTCAATTGTACAAAAAGGAAAATTTGCACTTTGAGCTTTTGCATTACTCAAACAATTAAAAAGGGTCGATTTACCCACATTCGGCAATCCTACGATTCCTGCTTTCATTATATATTCTTTGTATTACGTAATTTTTTCAGGCTGCAAATATAGGCTTTAAGTATTGAAAAAAACCAATTCAATTTTGCACCATCATAGTTTAAATTTTACTTAAAATTAGTCGAATATATACGGGTAGATTGTACATTAGCCGATAACTAAAAACTATAACATGAAAAAATTAATTTTAAGTATAGCGTTATGCAGCTTCGGGATGATGTTGGTAAACGCACAAGAGAACGTTAACGTTCGAAAAGAAACGACAACAAAGAAAATGGTTGTAAAGGGTGTTGACACTCAAGTAAAAGTTGTAAATGATGTTGATGAAGAACGACAAGTTCTTAAAGTAGATGGAGATGATAAGATCAATCAAAATACAAATAAAGTAATTGAGAAAAACGCGAAAAATGAAGTGGTAGAAGATAATAGCTCTGTAGACTTGAAGAATGCCCAAATGATGGATGAAGCCAAAAGTAAACAGGCTATGGAATTGGAAGCATCTAAAAAAGCAATGCGTGAGCAATATGAAACTGAACGAAAAGCTTTTGAAGCAAAACAAGAGCAGTTAAAAGCAGAAATGGAAGCTAGAAGAGCGGCTCTGGAAAGCAGGCCAAAAGGTATGACCAAGCTTAAAAAGGATAATTAAGATTCTTAAAAGAGTAACTTTATAAGGGAATAAATTCAAAAGAATTTATTCCCTTATTTTTTTGGATATTCTACATACAGTTCATTATTAATAAAACGTGGCATTGTTTTAGCATTATATACTTTGAATTAATACTATACAAGTTAAAACCTTCAATAAAATTCAAATAATTAATTATATATTATTAATTATTTATATAAAATTAACAATTGAGGTTTTTAAATTTGTATTATAACAACTAAAACTACTAGAAATGAAAAAAGGACTTTTTATTGCGGCAATTGCTTTAACAACGATAACATTTGCGCAAGAAAACAAAAATCAAGTAAAAGAAACCGTAACAACAAAAACTAATGTTACCGATAATATAGGTACAAAGGTTTATGAGAAAGATGTTACAAAAACTCAAATTGAAAAGGTTGAGTTAAACTCAACCCAAGCTAATCAAACCAACCAAGCAGCAACCATTAAAATAATGGATGTCCAAGTTGATGAAACCTACAGTAGCAATGGTAGTAATTTCATGTTTGTTGAAGATAGAAATGGTTATCAATTGAAGAATATGTCCAATTCTGCAAAATCTGCACAAAATGGATTTATTAGACCGTCTTCAAGAAAAGGAAACTATATTCTTTACATGGATAACAAAAGCTCTATGGGCTATTTTGATAATAATGGTAGCTTCATTGTTGAAAATTACGATCCAAAGACAGATCAAGTTGTAGCAACAAAATACTTGCTACTTGAAACTGGTGGAGTCAAGCCAATGCGCGACTCTTCAACAATGACTGATGTTAGTCCAGACGAAATGAAGGAAACCAAAAAAATGAATAAAAGAAAAAACTTGAAAGATAATAGGTAATCACTTATTCAAATAAGGTAAACACCCCCACAAGAAATTGTGGGGGTGTTTTTATTTATAGCAGTTTAATCATATTACTGAATGAATAAGAAAATGCTTATTAACTAAAAAATGAACTTTGTTTCTCACAACCTTTTTTTACAAAATGCTTTAAAAACGTGTTTTATAATATATTAAAAGATTAATTTTAACAAATAACTAACATTAATACAACCAACATTATGAAAAAAATTACGCTTTTATTATTTCTTATTTGTGGGATCGCATTTTCACAAGTAGACGTTTCTGGCGTTGTGGCAGATCCATCTGGTATGCCCATTCCCTTTGTAAATGTTTTAGAAAATGGAACATCAAACGGAACAACTACGGACATAGATGGTAAATTTGCGCTTTCCGTGAAACCAGACGCTACGCTTACTTTTAGCTATGTGGGATTTAACACTCAAGAAATAAAGGTAAATGGACAAACTACAATTAATGTATCATTAACCGAAGGTGAATCCCTCGATGATGTTATTCTAGTTGGCTCTAGAAGTCCAAAAAGAACAGCCATAAACACTGCAGTGCCTATAGATGTTATAGACATAGAAAGCACAATACTACAAGTAGGAAAAGTAGAAATAAATGAACTATTACAATACGCCGCACCTTCATTTAACGCTACCAAGCAATCCGGTTCTGATGGTGCAGATCACATAGATCCTGCATCTTTACGAGGCTTAGGACCAGACCAAACCTTAGTTTTAATTAATGGTAAACGAAGACATCAGTCATCTTTGGTAAATGTTTTTGGAACTCGAGGACGTGGAAACACAGGTACAGATTTAAATACAATACCTGCAACATCCATAAAAAGAATTGAAGTTCTTAGAGACGGCGCTGCAGCACAATATGGTAGTGATGCTATTGCAGGGGTTATAAATATTGTTTTAAAAGATAATGTGAACGAATTATCTGGTAACGTATCTTATGGCGCATATAGCACAGATGCAGATATTGATACTGGAGCTTTTACCGAGGATGATTACGGCGTTTGGAATACAGACGGCTTTCGTCTTGATACTGAAAGGGATGGCAACGCAATTGGAAAAGATAAAAGTTTTGATGGTGGCTCGGTAAAATTTGGTGCTAATTATGGTTTTGCTGTTGGCGAAAAAGGCGGTTATGCAAATTTTACAACCGAATATATCAACAAAAACAAAACCTTGCGACCTACATTCGATTTTAGAAAAGGTTTTGGTGAAGCCGCTATTGAAGGCTTTAATTTTATGGGGAATTTCGCAATTCCGGTTACAGATAAAACTGAAATTTATGCCTTTGGTGGAAGAAATTATAGAGATACCGATGCTTACGCCTTTACCAGAAACGGCGGTAATCGCGTAGTTGAATCAATATTTCCAAACGGTTATACACCTAGAATTACTTCAATAATTACTGATAATTCTGTAGTTGCAGGCGTTAAAACAGAAACAGATTCTGGTTGGAAAGTAGATATAAGTAATGCTTACGGTATTAATGATTTTCACTATTATATAAAAGGAACTTTGAACGCCTCATTAGTGGATAATTCTCCTACAGAATTTGACGCAGGCGGTCACTCGTTATCACAAAACACAACAAATTTAGATTTTTCAAAATATTATGATAATGTCTTAGATGGAATGAACCTCGCTTTCGGTGCAGAATACAGGACTGAAAACTTCAAAATTTTTGCAGGCGAAGAAGGTTCTTATGCTACGTATGATATCAATGGAGTTCCTGTTAACGCTAATACACCCGAAGCCAATACTGTAATTTATACGGATGCCAACGGTGATCCAATACTTGACGATGATGGTAACACACAAATAAGACCAGGCGGTTCCCAAGGTTTTCCAGGTTACGGCCCAGCTAATGTTGTTGATAGAAGCAGAAGTAATATCTCAGTTTATGCAGATGGGGAATTTGATTTAAGCGAAGCTTTTTTAATAAGTGTTGCTGGCCGTTTTGAAAATTACAGCGATTTTGGAAGCACAATAAATGGTAAGCTTGCTATGCGTTTAAAAGCAACTGAAAATATAAATATTCGTGGTTCTGTAAGTACTGGTTTTAGAGCACCTTCCCTAGCCCAAATTTATTACAATCTACGTTTTACAAACTTTATTGGCGGTATTGCCAGCGATCAATTATTATCACCAAATAATAGCCCAGTTACAGCTTCCTTTGGAATTGGCCCTTTAAAAGAAGAAAAATCTACAAACGCCGGTTTTGGTTTTACTACCAATTTTTCAAAATTTTCAGCAACGGCGGATTTATATTATATAGATGTTAGGGACAGAATTGTTTTAACAGGTAATTTTGATGCTCCCCAAATTGAAAATGTAGATTCAGCACAATTTTTTGCAAATGGTGTAGATACGGAAACTACAGGACTGGATTTAGTTTTGACATATAAAGATAGTTTTAATGAAAATAATTTTGGTATTTCACTTTTAGCCAACTTTAATAATATGGTTATAAAAGATGTGAAAAATGGCGCGTTAGACGAGCAAACATTTTTTGGAGAAAGAGATAAAGCATTTTTGTTAGCATCTGCTCCCGAAAGTAAATTGGTTGGGAATTTAAATTATGACAGAAAGTGGTTTAGCACTAATGTTACAATTACCCGATTTAGCGAGGTTGAATTATTAGACTTTCAAACTTTTGAAGACCCAGCAGATTATGGCGGTTTTGCAAATCAAATAATTGCTGCAACGGATACATATACTGCAAAAATTGTAACCGATTTAAATCTTGGCTTCACCCTTTCAGAAAACATAAAACTTAATGTTGGATCAAACAACTTATTCAACATTTACCCAGACCAACAAGATGACTGGACGGAAGGCGGAGGTTATTGGGATGCAGTGCAAATGGGCTTTGGCGGTTCGTTTTATTATGCCCGTGTAAACTATAATTTTTAATTATAATCTTAATTAAAATAAAAAGAGGCTGTTTAAAAAACAGCCTCTTTTTATTTCAATAATATACTAAATTATTACTTATCGTTATGCATGAATGCTTGCTTTGCTAATAATTCGGCTTCGCTCTCAACATTATCTTCATCCGGAACGCAACAATCAACTGGACATACAGCTGCACATTGCGGTTCTTCGTGAAAACCTTTACATTCCGTACACTTATCTGGTACTATGTAATAAATTTCATCACTAATTGGTTCGTGGGTTTCTTGTGCATCAACCTCTTTACCGCTTGGATAAATAGCTTTACCCTCTAAATCGGTTCCATCTGAATAACGCCAATCGTCCGCACCTTCATAAATTGCTGTGTTTGGACATTCTGGCTCACAGGCGCCGCAATTTATACATTCATCTGTTATTATAATTGCCATAGCTTTTTCTTTTTCTAACTTTGTTGCAAATTTAATGCCTATTAAGGGCAACACCAAAAATACTATGCAATTACCTGAAAGAATTAATGCCTTTCTAGCTTTAGGTAGCTTTTTATCTCGATTTTCTCAATCTGAAGCTCAACAATCAGAAGATTTTCAAGTTGAAGATACTTTTGAAAAATTAAATACTCTTGTTGGCACACTTCACCATCACAACGGTTGGTTTACCGAAGAAAATGTTCGATTTTCTTTAAAAAGCTGGGCTGATGCTTTAACTACTGAGAATCTTACCAATTGGATTACGAATTATACAATTGAAGAAACCAAGCCAAAAACCATTGCAATTATAATGGCGGGAAATATTCCGCTAGTAGGTTTTCACGATTTTTTATGTGTTTTAATGAGTGGCAATAAAGCGCTAGTAAAACTTTCATCGAACGATAAATTATTGCTTCCGTTTTTGGCAAACTATCTAATTAAAATTGAACCAAAATTTTCAGAGTATATTTTATTTACTGAAGAAAAATTAACAGATTTTGATGCCGTTATTGCAACAGGAAGTAACAATACCGCCCGTTACTTTAATTATTACTTTGGGAAGTATCCCAACATTATTAGAAAAAACAGAAATTCCGTCGCAGTTTTAAATGGAAAAGAGACCGATGAAGAAATGAAATTGTTGGCAGACGATATTTTTACATATTTTGGCTTAGGTTGCCGCAATGTTTCAAAAATATATGTACCTGAAGATTATAATTTTCAGCATTTTTTTAATCCTATGTTTTCGTGGAAGCAAATAATTAATAACAACAAGTACATAAATAACTACGATTATAACAAAGCAGTATATTTAATGAGTAACATTAATCTGTTGGATAATGAATTTATGTTGCTTAAAGAAGATGAAGGTTTCTCCTCTCCTATTTCGGTTGTTTTTTATGAAAAATATAAAGATATTTCAGAAATTAAAGAAAAATTAAGAGCTGAAAATGATAATATTCAATGCACGGTTTCAAACACTGGAATAGCAGATGAAATTTCTTTTGGTAAAGCTCAAAAACCCTCATTATCAGATTACGCCGATGGAATTGACACAATGCAGTTTCTGTTGAAACTCTCTTAATAAGTTATAAAAATATTAATAAAGTTTCCATACTATTTTAGCACCTTTGTTTCTAATTAGATTTTAAAAAAATATTCAACTTTAACTGAAACCTTCAAAATAATCTTTACCTATGAAAATTCATAACTTTAGTGCCGGACCTTGTATATTACCGCAACCTGTTCTTAAAAAAGCTTCAGAAGCAGTTTTAAATTTCAATAATTTAAATCTTTCACTTCTTGAAATTTCCCACCGTAGCAAAGATTTTGTAGCCGTTATGGATAATGCTTGTGCTTTGGCTCTAGAACATCTTAATCTTCAAGACAAAGGTTATAAAGCAATATTTTTAGGTGGTGGTGCAAGTATGCAGTTTTTAATGGTTGCTTACAATATGTTAGCTAAGAAAGGTTCTTATTTAAATACTGGAACTTGGTCCAACAATGCAATTAAAGAAGCAAAACTTTTTGGTGAAGTAGTTGAAGTTGCCTCATCAAAACCAGATAATTTCAATTACATTCCGAAAGGATATACAATTCCAGCAGACGCAGACTATTTTCACTGCACAAGTAACAATACTATTTTCGGAACTCAAATGCACGAATTTCCTGAGTCTAACGTCCCAATGATTTGTGATATGAGTAGCGATATTTTTTCAAGGGTTCTAGATTTTTCTAAATTCGATATAATTTATGCGGGAGCCCAAAAAAATATGGGTCCTGCCGGCGCAACACTCGTTGTAATAAAAGAAGATGTTTTGGGAAAAGTTGAAAGAGCAATTCCTTCAATGATGGATTATAAAATTCATATTGAAAAGGAAAGTATGTTTAATACACCACCCGTTTTTCCTGTTTATGTTACAATGTTAACCTTAGAGTGGTTAAAAGAATTTGGAGGCGTTGCTGCAATTGAAAAAAGAAACGATGCAAAAGCAAATCTTATTTATTCTGAAATTGACAGAAATCCTTTATTCACAGGTTTTGTTGCCACAATGGAAGATCGTTCTAAAATGAATCCAACTTTCAATCTTGTAGATGAAGTACACGCAGAAAAATTCAACAAAATGTGGAAAGACGCTGGTATTAGTGGCTTAAATGGTCATAGAAGTGTTGGCGGTTATAGAGCTTCAATGTATAATGCCTTGCCTTTAGAAAGCGTACAAGTTTTAGTTGATGTTATGAAGCAACTTGAAAAGGAAGCTTAAAAGCTGTAAGCAAAATTAAATTATTAATATAAAATATATAAATGAAAGTATTAGCAAACGACGGCATTTCAAAAAGTGGCGTAAAAGCATTAGAAAGTGCAGGATTTGAAGTTATTACAACTCACGTAGCACAAGAACAACTTGTACAATATATAAACGACCATAAAGTTTCGGTTATCTTAGTAAGAAGCGCAACTGAAGTTAGAAAAAATATAATTGATGAGTGCGACACACTTAAAATAATAGGCCGTGGCGGTGTTGGTATGGATAATATTGATGTCAAATACGCACGCGATCAAGGTTTGCACGTAATTAATACACCAGCATCTTCGTCAAATTCTGTTGCTGAATTGGTTTTTGCACATTTATTTGGTGGCGTTCGTTTTTTATATGACGCAAACAGAAATATGCCTTTAGATGGGGACACAAAGTTTAATTCCTTAAAGAAAAATTATGCAGGCGGCCGTGAGCTAAGAGGTAAAACTATTGGCATTATTGGATTTGGTCGTATTGGGAGAGATGTTGCAAAAATAGCTTTAGGTTGTGGCATGAAAGTAATTGCTAGCGACAACCAAGTTGGCGAGGCTGATATTACCTTAGATTTTTACGATGGACAAGAAATCACCCTAAAAATTAAAACCGAACCTGTAGAAGAATTAATTAAGCACAGCGATTTTATTTCACTTCACGTTCCTGCACAGCCTCAATTTGTAATTGGTAAAAATGAAATTTCAGAAATGAAAGATGGTGCAGCAATTATAAACTGCGCTCGCGGAGGTGTTATTGATGAAAATGCAGTTATTGACGCACTGGAAACGGGAAAATTGTCCTTTGCGGCGCTTGATACTTTTCAGAATGAACCAACACCAGCAGTAAAGGTTCTTATGAATGGTAAAATTTCATTAACACCTCATATTGGTGCAGCAACAAGCGAAGCCCAAGATAGAATTGGTACAGAACTTGCCCAGCAAATTATTTCAATTTTAAAATAGAATTTAATAAGCTAATCATTTAATATTAATGTAGATACTTTTCAATTAGCTAGTGTAAAGAGTTGATTAATAATTTTCTATCTTGCATGACTAATAAATTAAAATAATTAAAATGTCAGGAATTTTAGACTTATTGAACAGTGATCTTGGAAAACAAATGATTGGCGGTATTAGCCAAGAAACAAGCCAGCCTGAGGATAAAACTGCTTCGGTGATTGCAATGGCAATGCCTTTACTTATGGGTGCAATGAAGCGTAACGCAAGTACGGAAAATGGTGCTGCTAGTTTAATGGGTGCTTTAAATAATAAGCACGACGGCAGCATTCTAGATAATCTTGGGAGCCTTTTTGCCGGTGGCGTAGATGAAAATGTGAAAGTTGATGGATTGGGTATTTTAGGACACGTTTTAGGTGGTAGCCAAGATAATGCTGTAAGAGCAATATCTCAAAAATCTGGTTTGGATAGTAATAGCGTAATGAAAATTTTAGCTGTTGCAGCACCATTAATTTTGGGATATTTAGGAAAGCAAAAACAACAAAATAATGTAAATACGGATTCTGGTATTGGCGATTTGTTGGGCGGTCTAATGGGTGGTGGCAAAAAACAACCAAAGCAGCAATCAATGATTGAATCTCTCTTGGATGGTAACAATGATGGTAGCGTAATTGATGATATTGCAGGAATGGTTCTTGGTGGTAAAAAACAAAGCGGACTTGGCGGGATGTTAGGTGGTTTATTCGGAAAATAGTAATTTATTAAATATTTAAATTTTAATAACGCTTTACAATTCTAATGATTTTAGAGTGTTAAGCGTTATTTTTGTTTACACTTAAATAAAAAAAGAAAATGAAAACACTTCTATACTTTTCAATAATTATACTTGCATTAATTGGTTGCAATTCAGGAAAAACAGTAATGACCGATAAAAATCCTGATAAAATAGCAACAAATGATACCGTTAGAATTGCTAACGATAGTTTGGAATATGAAATTCTTATAATAGAGCCAGGTTTTAATAATTGGCTTGTAACACAGCCGCCAAGAGGTTATTTCGGAATTACATATTTAGAAACCAAAAATAGAATATGGACTACTGAATATAATACCCGTGCTATGGGAATTGGTGCTAACCAAAATTTATATGAACAGACTATAAACTATGACCCAAATATAGATTATGGTCTTGAAGTTAATTATCTATTATATAACTACTTTGTATATTTTCAAAAAACTTATAATCAACGTTTTATCGGCGGAAGGCAATGAAGAATTTTAAAAAACGTTGGAAAATAACATCCAATTGGCAACTTTGCGTAATTTTAATTGTTTTTGCAATTACGGGAAGTTCTTCAGCAAAATTAGCAGGCCCAGTAACCGAATTTTTTGGAATTCAAAAAGATATGGGTTGGTATTTTTATTGGCCTTTTAGAATTTTAATAATATTCCCAATTTATCAAGTAATTTTAGTTGCAATGGGATGGCTTTTTGGCGAATTTAAATTTTTCTGGAAATTCGAAAAAAAAATGCTTAAAAATGTTGGACTAGGAAAATTAATAACTTCTTCATCTGAAAAATCGGAAGAATCATAAATCTTAATTTTGAATAAAAATTTATAGCGTAAAACCAATTGTAGAAATTTTGTGAATTATTTATTGTAATTTCTTGTTATAAGTTTAATTTTGCAACCATATTTGATAAATACAAATGATTTTTGAAAAACAGCTTGGCAAAAACATAGCAGCATTATTGCTCTTCGCAGCATTAATGTTACCAACTGCCATTCAGTTTTCTCATATTTTTGAAGGTCACGAACATATTGCCTGCACAGAGCATAAAACTCACATTCATAAAACTGTTGTTAAATGTGATATCTGTCATTTTCAAGTAGCTTCCTTCAAATATGATATATTTGAATATCCAAACTTATTACTTCCAAAAATTCCTGTTACGATTGAAGCAAACTTTGCTTCCTTGCAATTACATTCTTTTAATATAACCAATACCCAACTTCGCGCACCGCCCATTCTTTCTTAAATAACAAACTTTTTTTTTAAAATGTTAATTAAGAATTTATATGCGCAAATACGCACTGTTAATACTGCTGTTAAGTAGTACTATATCTTTTTCACAAAATTGTGATAACACGCTTTCTGGCACAGTAATAGACCTTCACGACGGTTCATTGCTTGTTGGTGCAACACTAATTGTTGCGGGTACCGAGCAGGCTGTAGTTACAGATTTTGAAGGAAAATATTCAATTTCTAACCTTTGTAATAATACGTACAACATTCAAATATCACATCCGTATTGTCTTACGAAAGGATTTTCAGTTAAAATATCTGGCAACACAACCAAAAATTTTAAACTAGAACATCATTTAGAAGAATTGAATCAAATTACGGTTGAAGGAAAAGCCTTTAGCAAAAAATCAAGAACACTTGCCGAAAATGTAATTTCAAAAGAAGATTTGGAGCGTTTTAGTAGTGGAACTTTAGGTGATGCTTTAAATAGTTTGAGTGGTGTATCTTCTCTCAACACTGGAAATACAGTTGTAAAACCTTTAATAAATGGACTTCACAGTAGCCGAGTAGTTATAATAAATAACGGTGTAAGAATGGAAGATCAGGAATGGGGAGCGGAACATGCTCCAAATGTTGATATTAATTCTACCGGAAACTTAACCTTAATTAAAGGCGCTGGTGCTCTGCAATATAGTGGAGATGCTGTTGGTGGTGTAATAGTTGCTGAAGCTTCAAAAATTCCGGTGAAGGATAGTCTTTACGGAAAGAGCATTTTTACAGGAGCCACCAATGGCCGCGGTACTTCATTTACTTCGCAACTAACCAAAAGCTTTCAAAGTGGTTGGTATACAACTTTGCAAGGAACTTTTAAACGGTTTGGAGATTTTGAAGCACCCGATTATATTTTGAGCAATACGGGCATTTTTGAAAGAAACGTTTCTTTCAGTCTAGGATTTAATCAATTTAATTATGGTTTTGAAGGCTATTATTCCCTCTTCAAAAATGAAATAGGAATTTTGAGAGCCTCGCATTTGGGCGGTGCAGAAGATCAAGTAAGAGCTATAAACAGTGAGAGGCCATTAATCATAAATGATTTCACCTATACTTTAATTGCTCCAAAACAAGATGTAACGCACCATTTAGCTCGAATAAAAGGTTTCAAAAGATTTGAAAATTTAGGAAAAGTAAATCTTCAATACGATTTTCAACGTAATAATCGTCTAGAATTTGACATTAGACGTGGTGCAGATAAAGATAATGCTTCTTTAGACCTTCAATTGGATACACATACAGTAATGCTGGATTTAGATTCGCAATTTACAGATGAAATTGGTTTTAAAACGGGCATAATGGCAAGATATCAAAAGAACTTTGCCGATCCAAATACTGGTGTTCGCAGGTTAATTCCGGATTATCAAAAATATGATTTGGGAGTATTTGCAATCTTAGATTATAAATTGAATGATAATTTGCTTTTGGAAGCTGGAGGACGTTTTGATTATACTTTTATGGACGTTTTTAAATTTTATAGAACGTCCTTTTGGGAATCACGAAATTATGACCAACTTTTTCCAGAAATAGTTATAGATCAATCGGATAACCAAATTTTAACAAACCCGCAGCTTACCTTTAAAAATCCATCGGCAACATTGGGTGCTACTTATTCATTGAATGAAGATTATAAAATTTTGTTCAACTATTCACTTGCCACCCGTGCTCCTAATCCTTCTGAACTTTTTAGTGAAGGTTTGCATCATTCGGCATCACGAATTGAGTTGGGCGATTTGCGTTTTACATCTGAAATTGGCCATAAATTATCGCTTACTTTTCAAATGGAAAATGATATTTTCAGCTTTGCCGTTAGCCCATTTGTAAACACTATTAATAACTTTATTGTTATTGAACCAACTTCTATTGAGCAAACTATAAGAGGTAATTTTCAGGTTTGGGAATATAGGCAGACCAATGCACAATTACTTGGTGTTGATGTTGATGCAAGCTATGTTTTTGTTAAAAATTTTCAAATAAATCATCAATTTTCCTTGGTAAAAGGATATGACCGGACACGAGATGAGTCTTTAATTAATATGCCGCCCGTAAATACGAAGAACGGAATTGTATACCAAAATCCTGATTTTAAAAATCTGAGATTAGCGTTGCAAAATGAATATGTTTTCCGTCAGAATGAATTTCCCGACAATAACTTTTCAGTATTTCTACCAGAAACAGAAACTACTGAAATAGTTGATGTAAGTACACCGCCCGATGCATACAACCTTTTTAATTTTAATGGCAGTATTGATTTTAAAGCAAATCAAAAATCGGTCATCACTTTAGGTTTTGGTATTACAAATATCTTAAACACATCGTACAGAAATTACCTAAATCGTTTGCGTTATTATGCAGATGATTTGGGCAGAAATTTTTTATTAAACATTAAACTCAATTATTAATCTTAACTACTACATTGGTAGCTTTTAAAAACAACACAAATGAAAAACATAAAATTTTTAGCAACAGCAATTTTCGCAACGATATTATTTTCCTCGTGCTCAAACGAAGATGATGTACCGGTAATTGTTAACGAAGAAGAATTAATTACTACATTAACTGTACAACTGAATCCAAATGGAGGCGGAACGCAAGTAATCTTCCAATCTAGAGACTTAGATGGTGATGGACCAAATCCTCCCGTAATTACAGTATCTGGAGGGCTTGTAGCTGGAACAGTATATTCTGGACAAATTTTTCTTTTGAATGAATCGGTAACTCCACCTGTAAATATTACCGAAGAAGTAGAAGAAGAAGATTTAGAACACCAACTTTTTTATACCGTAGGCGGCGGATTGGATGTTACAACTGCCTATGCTAATTTTGATAGTGATGGAAATAATTTGGGAACACTTTTTACACTAACTGCAGGCGCAACAAGTACTGGAAATATGACTTTTACATTGCGTCACGAACCTACTAAACCAAATACCGGTCTTCTTGATGCAGGTGGCGAAACAGATGTAGCCGCAACATTTGATGTTACTGTTCAGTAAATCTTCTAAAATCATTAAATAAGATTATCATTTAAAACCCATTGTAATTAATACGATGGGTTTTAAATTTTTTAATCTACAATTTCAACTTCAATTGTTTGAACTTTAGGTTGTTTCTTCCAAATAAAAGTATAGCACCACATTAAAGTAAAAGTTGGAATAAAGTCCGTAAACGGTAAGATTTCTTCTAAAAAAACTATTGCCGCTGCAACTTTGCCTTCGGTTCCGCTATACATTTCACTCATTTTTTTGGCAGCAATCGGCGCCCAAAGTATATCTAAAAAAGGTCCGACTACAGGTATAACCATTGTAATCATACCAATAACATCATATAATATACCTTTTCTAAGTAATGTATTTTTTTGATTTTTCATAATTTGGATTTTATAGTTATGATAAACAATTCAAGAAATATACCAAGATTAGTAGGTTAAACCTTACTTATGTTACAGATTTGGATTACTTTCAATATTGCTATGCTATTTCAATATCAACCCAACATAAAGTCTTTTTTATTTACTTCAATTTATCCGCATAAAACCTTTTAATTTTATCAACCTTTGGTGCAATTATATATTGGCAATAAGGTTGTGAAGAATTATTACTATAATATTCTTGATGGTCTACTTCAGCATTATAAAACGCGCCTACTTGCGTAATTTCGGTTACTATATCATTTTCAAAAACATTATTTTTCTTCAGAAAATCTATGAAATCTTCAGCTGCTTTCTGTTGTTCTTCATCAGCATAAAAAATTGCGCTTCTATACTGTGTACCCTTATCATTTCCTTGTTGGTTTAAAGTAGTTGGATCGTGGGTAGCAAAAAATACTTCCAATAATGTTTTTAAATCTACTGTATCGGAGTCATATTTAATTTTTACGGCTTCGGCGTGACCAGTTCTTCCAGTACAAATTTCCCTATAAGCTGGATTTTTAATATTACCACCAGTATACCCAGAGGTTACCTTTGTTACTCCAGCAATACGCTCAAAAACAGCTTCGGTGCACCAAAAACAGCCACCTGCTAAAACAATTTCTTTATTCATCTTTTTTCTTTTTAATCTAATTTACAATAAATCATGTGCTGAAAGATTTTCAACCTATTTTTAACTTTTAATTATGAGACGAGGTTACTTTCTACAGTAGATTTGTTTTTTTTTCAATAAAATCAATTCTATTTTTTAAAATGTTATTAGTTAAGAATTTAACTGTTTCTATCCTTATTTTTTTTTGTTGCCATCAAATTATGGCGCAAGAGAAAAAAACCATTCAAGCTACACGAATAACCGAAGCTCCTAAAATTGATGGTTTTTTAGACGATGCCGTATGGGGAACCTTACCTTTTTATGGAAACTTTAATATGTACGAACCTGGCAATGAAGGAGTAATTCCAGAAAGTTATAAAAGTGAAATAAAGCTTGCCTACGATGATAAAGCAGTATACATAGCTGCATATCTTTCAGATCCAAATCCAGATGCCATCAGTAGTCAATTTTCACAAAGAGATAATGTAAACGTGCAGGCAGATCAATTTATGGTTGCACTAAATACTTATAACGATGGCTTAAATGAAACCCGGTTTTTTGTTACTAGCGCTGGTACAATAGGTGACTCGCGTGTAACTTCAAACAATCAAGACTTTGGATATAATACTGTTTTTGAGTGTAGAATTAGTAAAGATGAAAACGGTTGGTATGCGGAATATAAAATCCCATACAATGCATTACGTTTTCCAGAAGTTGAAGTTCAAAATTGGAGTGTAAATTTTTATCGAAGAATAGTTTCACGAAATGAAACACATACCTGGAATTTAATAAAAAACAGTGTTGGAAAAGAAACCCAGTATAACGGCATTGTTGAAGGTGTTCGTGATATAGATCCTCCCGTTAGGCTTACTTTTTATCCTTTTGTACAAGGATCTGTCACAAATTTTGATAGTGAAACGGAAACAAATCTTAGCGCAGGAATGGATATAAAATACGGTCTGAGCGATAGTTTTACTTTGGACGCTACATTAATTCCAGATTTTGGACAGGCAGGTTTTGATGATGTAACATTAAATTTAGGCCCTTTCGAACAAACTTTCGCAGAACAACGACCATTTTTTACCGAAGGAACGGATTTGTTTGAAAAAGGAAATATTTTCTTTTCCCGAAGAGTTGGCAATGCACCTATTGGCAATGTAAACGAGTTAAATGATGACGAAATAATTACAGAATTTCCAGAAAGAGTAAATCTTTTAAACGCTATAAAAATTTCAGGTAGGACAAAAGAACAGTTGGGCGTTGGGTTTTTTAATGCTGTAACCCAAAATACTTTTGCAACCATTTCGGATACGCTGAATGGAAATATTCGTGAGGTTTTAGTGGAGCCGATTTCAAACTATAATATTGTGGTTTTAGATCAACAATTTAATGGCAATTCATCTATTTCACTTATAAATACAAATGTTGTTCGTGAAGGTAACTTTCGGGATGCAAATACTTCGGCTTTTGTTTTTGATATTGCAGATAAAGGCAACAATTTTAGAGCTTCGGGCAGAACTGTTATGAGCAATGTAAATACCGATGTTCGCAATGTTTCAGGTTTTTTATCTGAAATAGATATTTTTAAAATAAAGGGCAATTTTAGATATAGAATTGGTCACGATTTTGCCAATAAAACCTACGATATCAATGACTTTGGAATTAATTTCACTAACAATTTTAATGATTTTGTAGCAGGAGCATCCTACGAAATTTTTGAACCAGTAGGTAATTTAAATCGCTATAAATTTGAAATAACTGCAAGGCATCAAAGACGATATGATCCTTCTGTACAAACGAGAAACCTATTAATCCTTAACTTATTTTTTGTAACTAAGAATAGGTTGGGCTTTGGCGGAGAGGTTGGCTACAGCGGTAATGAGGATGATTATTTTGAGCCAAGAGTTGAAGGTAGATATGTAACATTTAATAAAAATTTGTTTGCTAGCGGGTTTATTTCAACAGATTATAGAAAGAAATTTGCGCTAGATGTAAATACATTTTACGGTACATATTATAAACAACCTACACGCGAATTTGGTATCGAAATTTCGCCGCGCTATCGCTTTTCTAATCAACTTTTGGTAATTGCTTCAACTGGAGTTAATAAAAGTAATAATGATATTGGTTTTGTTTCAAAAAATAACAACGACATATTTTTCGGTCAACGTGACATTACCAACGTCGAAAACACGCTAACAGCAACGTATAATTTTGATCCGTTTAAGGCAATAGATTTACGATTTAGAAATTTTTGGAGTACGGCGGATTATAATGATAATCAATTTTCAACCTTAAACGATAACGGCAGCCGTACGCCCACCGAATATGATATTACAAGCAATGACCCTAATAGAAATTTTAATATTTGGAACTTAGATTTAAGCTTTAGATGGCGTTTTGCACCTGGTAGTGAGGCAAGTTTATTGTACAGAAATCAATTGTTCAACTTTGATAATGCGGCAGCTTTAAATTATGGTGACAGTTTAAAAAATTTATTCGATCAACCCCAACAAAATACGCTTTCCTTGCGTGTTACTTATTTTATCGATTATAATAATATTGCATCTTTGTTAAAAAAAGATTCTTAATAATTTAAGCTCAACTAAAATGATAACTGCAAAAAATATCCACAAATATTACGGAGACCTTCACGTTTTAAAAGGCGTTGATCTTCAAATTGTAAAAAGTGAAGTGGTCTCAATCGTTGGAGCTTCTGGAGCTGGTAAAACTACCTTGCTTCAAATTTTAGGCACTTTGGACACTTATGATAGTAATAAAAGTTCATTGGTAATTAATGACACAGAAATTGGGAACTTAAATAGAAAACAGCTTGCTAAATTTAGAAATGAGCATTTGGGCTTTATTTTTCAATTTCATCAATTATTACCAGAATTTACAGCACTAGAAAATGTTTGTATTCCTGCTTTTATCAAAAATACCCCAAAAGCGGACGCTACCAAAAAAGCAAAGGAGTTATTACATTTTCTTGGCCTTTCCCATAGAATAGAACACAAGCCTAACGCTTTATCTGGCGGTGAGCAACAACGAGTTGCCGTTGCAAGAGCACTAATTAATAACCCAGGAATAATTTTAGCTGATGAGCCAAGTGGAAATCTTGACACTGAAAGTGCAGAAAATCTTCACCAACTTTTTTTTAAACTTCGGGATGAATTTGGACAAACGTTTATAATCGTAACGCATAACGAAGAATTGGCAAATATGGCAGACCGTAAATTGGTTATGCAAGACGGAATGATAGTTGTTTAATTTATTAAAATAATCAATTCTATTCTAAACAAATATTACTATTGAATAAAACAGAATTAAAAGAATTTCTTGACGAAAAAGCCGATTTTTATAATAATCCCAATTTTATTGAAACCGATCCAATACAAATTCCCCATTTTTTTACCGTAAAAGAAGATATTGAAATAATGGGTTTTCTAATTGCCACAATAGCTTGGGGAAATAGAAAAAGTATCATAAATAACGGTCATAAGTTAATTGAAATTATGGGCAATTCGCCTTTGGATTTCGTTCAAAACTATTCTGAAAATAATAAAAGGTTGCTTTCTGGATTCGTACACAGAACTTTTAATGAAAACGATTTACATTATTTTTTAATTTCCCTTCAAAATATTTATAAAAATGAAAAAGGATTAGAAGCCGCCTTCGCTTTAAATGCTGAAAAAGATTCGCTTCAAAATTCAATTCATCACTTCAAAAAAGCATTTTTCAGTTTACCACATGAAGAAAGGACTAAAAAACACGTTAGCGACCCATTAAAGAATAGCGCTGCAAAACGCATAAATATGTTTTTGCGATGGATGGTTAGAAAAGATACTAAAGGAGTTGATTTTGGAATTTGGAATTCACTAAATCCATCGCAACTTTCTTGTCCTTTAGATGTGCATAGTGGGAATATTGCCAGAAAACTTGAATTGCTTAAAAGAAAGCAAAATGATGGAAAAGCATTGAATCTATTAGACAAAAAATTAAGAACCTTAGACTCGAAAGACCCTGTTAAATATGATTTTGCATTATTTGGTTTAGGCGCTTTTGAACGTTTTTAACTGTTTATTTAACTGTTCTATAACATTCTTGAACTCACGTTTTTTAACGACCAATATATATAGTATATTTATACGATTTTTAAAAAAACCAATTAATTGATAGCTCCACCTTTACCAGCAAACGAAGCAGCCCGATTAGCGGCTCTTAGAGATTACGATATTGCTAATACCCTTCCAGAAGAAGATTATGAAAACATAACAGCTTTAACCGCAGCTATTTGCGATGTGCCTATTGCTTTGGTGACAATTATGGAAAGCGATACCAATTTTTTAAAATCACATTATGGCTTAGCAATTGGAGAATCTCCACGGGATGTATCATTTTGCGGTCACGCAATTGTAGACAAATCTGATGTATTTATAGTAGAAGATGCCCGTAAGGATGAACGATTTTTCGATAATCCAGTTGTAAATGAACATAAATTAGTTTTTTATGCAGGCGTAAAATTGGTTAATGAAGACGGTTATATTTTAGGAACATTATGCGTTTTTGATTCAAAACCTAGAACATTGAAGGAAAGCCAATTAATAGCATTAAGAACACTTGCAAAACAAGTTATGAATTTGTTTGAAGCTCGAAAAAAAAATATAGAACTTCAAAAAGTACAAGTTCTATTAAAAGAAAAAAATGCCGATTTATTAAATTTTGCCGGCATTGTTTCCCACGATATTAAAATGCCACTTGCAAATATTATTTTAACTAGCGATATGCTTCGCGCTAAATATGAAAGCGCCTTGGACCAACAAGCTCTAGGCTATTTGGATTATTTAAAGCAATCTTCATTTGTATTAAGTGATTATGTTACTTCTCTTTTACAGCATTACCAAAGTGATCATACTGCCAGTTTAAAATATGAGGAATTTGATCTTAATCATTTGCTTGAAGAAATTGTCGATTTGTTGAATATAAATTATGATTGCGAAATCCATCTACCTGAAGAAAATGTTGAATTAGTCACAAATCGAGTAGCTCTAGAACAAATACTTATTAATTTAATTGGAAACAGTCTAAAATATAATTTTAAGGAAAAGGTTGTTGTAAATATTACCTGCTCCGAAGATAAAGATTCATACACACTAAAAGTTATTGACAACGGAATGGGTATTCCGGAAGAAAAACTAGACCATATTTTCGACCTGTTTACGACCGTTGATTCTGTGGACAGAAATGGAAACAAGGGTAAAGGAATAGGCCTAAGCACTGTTCAAAAGTTGGTAACTAAACTAGGTGGAAAAATTTGGGTTAATTCAGTATTAAAAAATGGAACTACTTTTACGTTTACTATTGCCAAACCTATACTGTCATAATCTGCTTTACCATTGCTTTATCCAATTACTTAAGACATCAAAAAAAGCTTGCTTTAAATTGTAGTATTTAGTTATCCTCTTTATTTATCTTTGAAAAACTTTTTTTTTGAATGCAGTTTAAAAATCCCGAATTACTCTACGCGCTATTTTTACTGTTAATACCTATATTTATTCACCTTTTTCAACTTCGTAAATTTCAGAAGACCGAATTTACAAACGTTGCATTTCTAAAAAAGGTAAAAATACAAACCCGAAAAAGTAGTCAAATTAAAAAATGGCTTACACTCTTAATGCGGCTTTTGGCGCTAGCGTGTTTAATAATTGCTTTTGCACAACCATTTACAGCGTCCAAAACGGCTTTAAACACAGCAAAAGAAACCATAATTTACCTTGATAATAGCTTTAGTATGCAAGCTGCCGGAAAACAAGGTCCTCTGCTAGAGCGCGCTACGCAGGATTTGTTTAACCAATTACAGGGAAGTCAAAAAGTTACTTGGTTTACAAATAATACAGTAAGCAGAGATGCTAGTGTTCAAGATTTTAAGAATACAATTTTAAAAACTACTTATTCTCCGCAACAATTATCAGCAAAAGAAGTTGTATTAAAAGCAAGTCAACTATTTTCAAAAGATAAGACCAGTGATAAAAATTTAATTTATATATCAGATTTTCAACAGATTGATGAATTTCCACAACTCGATGAAAATAGCAACGTAAATATTGTACAAGTAAAGCCCAATTCAATTGAAAATGTTTCAATAGATTCCCTTTTTATAATTTCGAAGGAGGCAAATTCAGTACAATTAGCTGTTGTTTTAAAGGCAAGTACTTCTATAAAAAATTCGGTAACTGTTTCTTTGTTCAACAAGGATGTTTTACAGGCTAAAACTGCCGTTAATTTGGCCGAATCAGAAACTGCAGAAGCCATTTTTACGTTGGAAGCCACAGAAAATTATATAGGTAGAATTGAAATTACAGATGCAAACATCAATTACGATAATTCACTTTTTTTCAATATTAACAAGGCTGAAAAAATTAAAGTGCTTGCCATAAATGAGGCAAATGGAGGTTTCCTTGAAAGATTATTTACTGGCGAAGAGTTTGAATTTATTCCTCAAGATTATAAAAGTTTAAATTATAACGACATTCCACAACAAAATTTAATTGTCTTAAACCAGCTGAAGGAAATACCTGTTTCATTGATAACTTCGTTAAATTCTTTTTCAAAAAATGGTGGAAGCATTGTAATAATTCCTTCGCAAAAAGCAGCTATTTCAACTTATAATAATCTGCTATCTAGTTTAAACCTTGGTTCCTTTTCAGAAGAAATAATACAAGAAAAAAAGATTTCAAAAATTAATTTTGATCATCCACTTTACAAAAACGTATTTGAAAAGCAGGTTGCCAATTTTCAAAATCCAAGAGTAAATTCATATTATAAATATAATGGCAATGCGGCTTCTGCCCTATCTTTTGAAGATGGATCGGCATTTTTGACTGAAAATAATCAGTCCTTTTTGCTTACAGCCGCTATCGATGATGAAAATTCTAACTTCAAAAATTCGCCTTTAATTGTTCCATCATTTTATAATATTGCTTTACAAAGTTTGCCTTTGCCAAAATTGTATTACACATTGGGAAATAACAATATAATTTCAGTAAACGTGAAATTATCCAAAGATGAAATACTTTCATTTGTAAATAAATCGGAAAAATTTATCCCTCTACAACAAACCAAGGCAAATAGTGTACAAATTACAACAGTAGATGAACCAAATTTGGCTGAGACCTATTCAATTGAATCCAAAAACTCAGTAATTGAGCCTGTAAGTTTTAATTACAATCGGAAAGAAAGTAATTTGACATATGCAGATGCCGAAGATTGGGAAGGTGCTAAACAGTATAATTCTATTGCAGATTTATTTGAAACCGTAACATCGGCGAATGAAGTAACTAATTTCTGGAAATGGTTTGCTATTTTTGGATTGTTATTTTTAATAGCAGAAATGATGATTTTGAAGTTTTTGAAGAATTGATAATACTATGCCCATTTTTATTTTAAAACTATGAACGTTCTACTAAAACAAGCCACGATAATAGATAAAGATTCTATCCATAACGGAAAAAAACGTGATATTTTAATTGTTGATGGAATCATTAAAAAAATAGCCGCAAAAATAAGTGATGCGAAAAATGTGGAAGAAATTTCATTAAAAGATCTTCACGTTTCAGAAAGTTGGTTTGATAGTAGTGTATCTTTCGGAGAGCCAGGTTTTGAGGAACGGGAAACAGTTGAAAATGGATTATACACAGCTGCTCTAAGCGGTTTTGCGCACGTTGCAATTAATAGCAATTGCAATCCAGTTTCGGATACTAAAGGTGCTGTAAAATATTTAAAATCGCTTGCAGAAAATAGCGCAGTTTCCGTTTATCCAATCGCTTCCCTAACAGTTGGCAGTAAAGGGGAAGATTTAGCTGAAATGTTTGATATGGCAAACGAAGGTGCAATTTCTTTCTACGATTATAAAAAACCAATTGCCAATGCTAATCTTTTAAAAATAGCTTTGCAATACGCACAAGGATTTGATGGATTAACGCAATCTTTTCCATCGGATAATACAATTGCACCAAAAGGGATTGTAAATGAAGATATTAACAGTACAAAATTAGGATTAAAAGGAATTCCGCCACTTTCGGAAGAACTTCAGATAGCGCGGGATTTATATTTATTAGAATATACTGGAGGAAAATTGCACATTCCAACTATATCAACCAAAAATTCGGTAGAGCTGATTAAAAAAGCAAAGAAAAAAGGATTGGATGTTACATGTAGCGTTGCAATTGCTAATCTTTATTTAACAGATGCTACTCTTGAAAGCTTTGACTCAAACTTCAAAGTAATGCCTCCATTGAGAACTAATTCTGATATTAAAGCTTTGATAAAAGGTTTGCAAAAAGGAATTATTGACGGCGTTACGAGCGATCATGATCCCATAGATATTGAACATAAAAAGATAGAATTTGAACACGCATTATTTGGAAGTATTGGTTTGGAATCGTGCTTTGGAGCATTAAATAATATAATTGAAACAGAACAAGCGGTAGAATCCTTCTTAAATTTAAAGTCAATTTTTAAATTGCAGCGCACCAAAATTAAGGAAGGGAATATTGCAAGTATTACACTCTTTAACCCGAATATAGAATGGACATTCTCTGAAAATGACATCCTTTCAACATCTAAAAATTCAGCTTTTCTTGGTCAAAAAATGAAAGGGAAAGCATATGGAATCTATTCAAACAACAAACTAGAAATTTCAAAATAATGTCAATAAAACCTGAAGGCAAAAAGATTGCGCTAGTTGCTTATGCACCATTTGTGGGTTTTTTTCTTGCTTTTTTTTTAAATCAAGATTATAAATATGCTTTTGCAACTTGGCATATAAAAAATATGTTCGGTATATTTTTATTGTTTTTAACAGCGACAATCGTACAAGGTCAAATAGATACTGCTGCTGGAGATATTTTTTGGTTGATTGTTTTTATAACGTATGTTATCTGTTTCATATTGGCCGCCACCAATCGTACAATCGGCATTCCTTTCCTAAGTGAAAAATTTCAACAATGGTTTACCTTTCTTGATTAGTTGCACTATATTTATTCATTAATCTAAAAACCAACCAAACCATGGAAACAAACACTGTACAAGAAGGCAAAACAATTGCAATAATTTCTTACATAACTCTTATTGGCTTGATTATAGCCTTTATTATGAACAACGATAAAAAGAACACTTTTGCTTCTTTTCATATAAGACAAAGTATGGGAATTATTCTTCTGGCTGTAGCCATAAATCTAATTTTTTACGTTGTTTCAATACCATTTTTACCTATGATTATTTCTTTGGGATTACTTGTTTTATGGATACTTGGCTTAGTTGCAGCAGTGCAAGGCGAAATGAAACCAGTGCCTCTTTTAGGAGTTCAATTTCAAGAATGGTTTAAAGGAATTTAAAAATTATTAATATTTAAAAGACCTTTTATGTTAAACGTTGTTTTAAGATAAAAGGTCTTTTCTATTTTTGCCAAATGGAAAAACAAAATCTCTTATTAGAACACAACTATAAAGCACCTAAAAATCCTACGGCAAACTCACCTGCAATAATATTGCTTCACGGTTTTGGAAGTGATAAAAACGATTTATTTTCATTTGCTGAAGAATTGCCGGATAATTACCACATCATTTCATTGCAAGCGCCAATTAAAATGCAACCGTATGGTTACGCTTGGTACAATATTTATTTTGAAAATTCTGGTGGAAAATTTAGTGATGATGAGCAAGCTATTGCAAATAGAGATTTAATCGCAAAAATAATAGACGAGATTGTAGACAAATACAATGTAAATAAGGGGGAAGTAACATTATTGGGCTTTAGCCAAGGCACTATTTTAAGTCTTGCAGTGGGACTAAGCTATCCTGAAAAAGTAAAAAATATTATTGGTTTGAGCGGTTATGTAAATGAAGCTATTTTAAAACCAAATTATGATAAAAACGATTTTTCCAAGTTGAGTATTTATTCGTCACACGGTACTGTAGACCAAGTAATTCCAGTTTCTTGGGCAAAAAAGACTAAACCATTTTTGGATAATTTAGGTATTGGAAATACGTATTCAGAATTTCCGGTTGGTCACGGTGTTGCGCCCCAAAACTTTTATGAACTTAAACAATGGCTAGAAAATCATTAGTCCATCAAAACAATTATTGCGGATATAAGAGAGAACCTATTGTATTTAACGTAAGTTGATCTTTATCATCTATTTTATATTCTACAATCATTTCTCCCCAATATGTGCCGTCCGTAAAATCGGCCAAAATCCATTTTCCGTTTAAAAACTTTATTTTGTTAATTTTCATTTCACCTTTCATACCGGCAAAAGGAACCAAAGGATTATCACCTTCAACTAAGTTTTGATCCATTAACTGGCTGCTTACCAAATTTTCAACATCTTGTGAGTTTAATCCAAAACTTTCAAGATACGTCATAGCGTTTTCATTTCCTTGTAAGGTGAAGTAGTTTAAATCTGCATTTAAGCCGTTCAATTTTTCAATTGAATCTTGTTGTTTTGCAGCCTTATTTTCTAAATTTTCGATCCTTTTGTCCTGTCCTTCAAAAATCTTCTTTTCGTTCATATATTGATAGATTATAAACAAAAGACAAAATAAAAATAAATACATAAAAATACTCTTTCTCATAACTATAGCTGAAGTTTTAAACCGTCGAAAGCTAAAAATACATTCTCTGGCAATATTTTTTCTACTTCAGCGTGAAAACCGAGCAGATGACTAATATGGGTTAAATAAGCTTTTTCAGCATTCACTTTTTTTATAAAAGTTAACGCTTCTTCTAAATTTAAATGACTTTGATGCGCTTCAATCCGCAAGCAATTAACAACAAGTATTTTGCAGTTTTTGATTTTTTCAATTTCGTCATCTTCCATAGTTTTTATATCCGTCAGATAAACAAATTCATCAATTTTAAAACCAAGAACCGGCAATTTGTGGTGAAAACCTTCAACCGCCAAAACATTTTTATTTCCGAGTTGAAAAACTGAATTCTTGTCGATAACTACTTCTTCAATCGTAGGTGCGCTTGGATATTTATTTTCAGTTTCAAAAATATATGCGAAACGCTGATGCAAGGAAGAAAGTACTTCTGAAGATGCATAAAATGGGATATTTCCTTGCCTGAAATAAAACGGTCTTATATCATCAATTCCTGCCGTATGGTCACTGTGTTCGTGTGTAAGTATAATTCCATCTAAATGGCTGACGTTTTCCCTAAGCATTTGTTGCCTAAAATCCGGTCCGCAATCTATAACGTAATTTTTATCTTCCCATTGCAGTAAAACTGAAACACGAAGGCGTTTATCCTTTTCATCATTGCTTTTGCAAACTGGATGATTACTACCAATAACTGGTATTCCTTGAGAAGTTCCTGTTCCTAAAAAAGTAATATTTAGGGTGTTTTTCATTAGCACAAAAATAACAGTTATTTTTTTGTTTGCCTATTGTATTTGTTACCTTTGTTAGTGTTGTTAGTAAAAGAAACCCCACTATGCCAGATACTATTTTAGGTGACAAGGAATTTGAAAGTATTCCATCCATTCAAAACAAAGCGCTTCGTATAAATTTGAATGAAAATATCTATGGAACCTTTGCCGAAATAGGTGCTGGACAAGAAACCGTTCGTAATTTTTTTAGAGCCGGCGGCGCTTCTGGGACAATTGCAAAGACAATGTCCGCTTACGACAAGGATTTTAGCGATGCAATTTACGGGATTGAAGAAGATGGAAGATACGTGACCGAAGCTCGTTTAAAAAAGATGTTGGATCACGAAATGAGACTTTTAGAAGATCGGATAAGTCGTGAAAAGCACCCAAATAAATTATACTTTTCTTTCGCTAATACTGTAGCTACTATAGATTTTGCAAAAAAATACAAAGGACATGGTTGGTTAGGTATTCGCTACCAGGTAGATCCAAAAGAAGAATATTCTGAAATTGCGCTACACATTCGTTTTCATGAAAATGATGCAATGTTGCAACAAATTACATTGGGAATCTTAGGCGTAAATCTTATTTATGGCGCCTATTACAAATACGATCAACCAAGAAAACTACTCCGTTATTTATATGATCATATAGATAAAGATAAAATTGAAATAGACACTATTAACTTTTCAGGTCCACGTTTTGAAAATGTAGATAATAGATTAATGAGTCTTCAGCTTATTAAAAATGGCATGACCGATGCAATAATGTTTGGTCCTGATGGCAATAACATACTACCAGCTAGAATACTTTATAAAAAAAATATTTTGGCTTTACGGGGAAGTTTTAGGCCTGTAACTAAAGTGAACATAGATATGTTCGAACAATCTTACAAAATGTTTTTGGACGAAAGTAAGGTTGAAGAAGAAAGAACTGAAGTAATTTTTGAAATTACACTTTCCAATCTAAGGGCCGAAGGTGAAATAGACGAAGAAGATTTTATGGATCGCGCAAAATTGTTATGTTCTTTGGGACATACAGTTATGATTTCTAACTTCCAGGAATATTATAAATTGGTTGAATATTTTTCTCGTTATACAAAACAAAGAATGGGCCTTGCGATGGGTGTTAACAATTTGGTTGATATTTTTGATGAAAAATACTACCGTCATTTAAGTGGTGGTATTCTTGAAGCTTTTGGCAAGCTATTCTTTAAAGATTTACGTGTTTATTTATATCCAATGATGGATCCAGAAACTGGCGAATACACTAATAGTGAAAATATTAAAGTACATCCACGGATGAAGGAATTATACAAATTCTTTAAATACAACGGTAAAGTAGTTGATATAACAGACTTTGCACCGGAAGTAATGAATATCTTCTCACGTGAAGTACTTCATAAAATTGAAGCTGGCGAAGAAGGTTGGGAAGAAATGCTTCCGCCAGGTGTTGCTGAAATTATAAAAGAAAAACATTTATTTAGTTGCAAGGCTGAGCTTACCACCAAAACAGAGTAGAATAAAGTACGTAAATATTTTATCCTAATATCTGCGCAGCGTGGTCCTTGGTTTTAACTTTATCAATTACATTTTCAATTACGCCATTTTCATCAACTACAAAAGTCATACGGTGGATTCCGTCATATTTTTTCCCCATAAATTGTTTTGGACCCCAAACTCCAAAGGCATTGATCACCTCTTTGTTTTCGTCTGCCAATAATGGAAATTGAAAGTCATATTTATCCTTAAAATTTTTCTGCTTTTTTTCGCTATCAGCACTAACTCCTAATAACGCATAATTTTTGTCTAGTAATTCCTTGTAATTATCGCGTAAGTTACAAGCCTCCGCAGTACAACCTGGGGTGCTAGCTTTTGGATAAAAGAAGACCACCAGTTTATTTCCAGCATAATCGGAAAGTTTAATTTCATTTCCATCTTGATCTTTTGCTGAAAAATTGGGTGCTTTATCACCTACTTTAAGTGTGCTCATTTGGTTATTTTTGTTTAAAAGTACAAATAAATGATTGCAATTTCGACTTCAAAAAATAATTCCTTGAATATCACTATATAAAAATGACCAAAAAAGAAAAAGTAAATTTTGTAATAAAAACACTAAAAGAAATATATCCTGAAGTGCCTATCGCATTAGACCACAAAGACCCATATACACTATTGATTGCCGTTTTAATGTCAGCGCAAAGTACAGATGTTCGTGTAAATAAAATTACACCTCTACTATTTGAAATTGCCGACAATCCATACGATATGATTAAACTTAGTGTTGAAGAAATTCGGGAAATTATAAAGCCCGTTGGTCTTAGCCCAATGAAAAGCAAAGGAATACACGGACTTTCCCATATTTTAATTGATAAACACAGCGGTAAAGTTCCCCAAAGTTTTGAATATTTAGAAGAACTTCCTGCCGTTGGTCATAAAACAGCAAGCGTTGTAATGAGCCAAGCCTTTGGTGTTCCTGCATTTCCCGTAGATACACATATTCATAGACTAATGTATCGATGGGGTTTTAGCAATGGCAAAAATGTAGTGCAAACCGAAAGAGATGCGAAAAGATTATTTCCCGAAGAAATATGGAATGAATTACATCTTCAGATTATTTGGTACGGTCGCCAATACAGCCCCGCAAGAGGTTGGAATTTGGAAAAAGACGTAATTATGAATACGATTGGAAGGAAAAGTGTATTGAATAAGATTTTGAAGAAGTGATGTTAGATGAACTATATTAGGTGCTAACTGTTGAATGTTAATAAATTATGGATTTTGATATAAATATTTGACTTACTTATAGTCATAGTGGGCTATTGGATTTGCTTGGGTATACTTATAATAGTGCTTTCAATAACTTCTTTATTAATTAAAAGTAAAATAAGAAAAAAATAAAAGCTAATCCCCACAAAAAGAGAATTATAATAACCCCACGGCTTATAATTTCAAATAAAAAACCCCCAAAGAAGCTAATTCTAGGGGGTTTTCAAAGTTTAGTTGAGAAGCGCTTCAAACTTCATCATTTTATAATCTATAACACTTAAAGCCGATGAATAATCCAGAATAAACCTTATTGTTTCTTCTTTCGGAACCATATTATTAGTCACGCTGTCCATACGTGAGTTCTTTAAGTAGCTTTTTTGCATAATTATTAATTTCAGGTTATTTGAAAATAACGTAACAAAAAAGTAAATATTGTATTAGTTGGTTAATATAATATTGTGTTTCTCAATTACTTTGCGCAAATTAATAAGAGCATAACGCATTCTACCAAGTGCTGTATTAATACTTACGCCCGTTTGTTCGCTAATTTCTTTAAAACTCAAGTCTTTATAAATTCGCATCATTAATACTTCTTTTTGGTCGTCAGGTAATTCTTCAATCAGTCGTCGAACATCATCTTCAACCTGACCTTTAATAATCTGCCTTTCAATATTTAAAGTACTATCGCTTAATACTGAAAATATATTAAAGTCTGTATTATTTGCAAATTTTGGCATACGGTTATTTCTTCTAAAATGGTCTATTACCAAATTATGTGAAATACGCATTACCCAAGGAAGAAATTTACCTTCTTCATTATAAGCACCTCTTTTAAGGGTTTTTATAACTTTAATGAATGTATCTTGAAAAATATCTTCCGCTATATCGCGATCGTAAACTTTTGAATAAATAAAACTGAAAATTCTTTGTTTATGGCGTGTAACCAATTCTGCTAGCGCAGATTCATTACCTTTCATATAGGCACTAACAAGTAGTGCATCAGAGCTTGTGCTTTGTTTCATATTATAGTTTTTTTAAAAAATAAACGACGTATAAATTGGTCGATTAGCCGTAATGTTTATTTGTTAAAAGTAATAATATGCTATAGGCAATAATTTTAGGATTGTACGTTAAGTGGCGTAAATATAACAACAAAGAATTGACAAAACCAAAAAAAAGGTTAAATTTTTCTAATAATCTTAAATGAAAGCCTAAAATTATACTGCCAAATGGCTATGTAGTATCTTTGTGAAAAGTTTAAAAAAGAAAATTTTACATTGATAGCAGAACCAATAAATCTAAAAGAAAACATCCTAATTTCGGGTGCTAAGCTACACAATCTTAAAAATATTACTGTTGCCATTCCACGAAATAAATTGGTGGTAATTACTGGTTTGTCAGGTAGTGGAAAATCGTCGTTGGCATTCGATACACTTTATGCCGAAGGCCAGCGCCGATATGTTGAAAGTCTTTCATCCTACGCAAGACAGTTTTTAGGCAGATTGGATAAACCAAAAGTTGATAGTATTAAAGGTATAGCGCCGGCAATTGCAATTGAGCAAAAAGTTAACGCAACAAATCCACGATCTACTGTTGGCACTTCTACTGAAATTTATGACTATTTAAAACTTTTATATACCCGAATTGGCAAAACAACATCTCCCGTTTCTGGTAGAGAAGTAAAAAAAGATACGGTTGAAGATGTTATAAAATTTATCAAAAATTTTAATGAAGGTGAAAAACTGCTTCTCCTCGCTCCTATCGTTTTGGAGGAAGGCAGAAGTATGGAAAATAAAATACAAGCGCTTGCCCAGCAAGGATATGCGAGGCTAAAAATTAAAGATGGAGTTGTTCGAATAGATGAGTTGGATCTCAATAATCTTCCAAAGAAAATTAAAATTGTTATAGATAGGATTATTACAAAAGATGATGAAGATTTTTATAATCGTCTTGCCGATGCAATTGAAATGGCATTTTATGAAGGAAAAGGCGAATTATATATAGAAAATTTAGTATCTAATACAAACACAGAATTTAACAATCGTTTTGAAGCAGACGGTATTTTTTTTATGGAACCGAATGTGCATTTGTTTAGTTTCAACAATCCATATGGTGCTTGCCCTGTTTGTGAAGGCTATGGCGATGTAATTGGTGTAGATGAAGATTTGGTTATTCCTAATACAGCACTTTCAGTTTTTGAAAATGCAATTTTTCCTTGGCGAGGCGATAGTATGGGTTGGTACCGCGATCAATTGGTAAATGCCTCTTACAAATTCGATTTCCCAATTCATAAGCCGTGGTTTGAACTTACAGAAGAGCAAAAGCAAGTAGTTTGGACAGGAAATAAGCATTTTGATGGCTTAAATACGTTCTTTTCTTTTTTGGAGTCGAAAAGCTATAAAATTCAAAACCGTGTGATGCTTTCCCGCTATCGAGGAAAAACAAAATGTAGTACATGCAAAGGCAAGCGTTTGCGACCAGAAGCTTCGTATGTAAAAATTAATGGAAAGGCTATTCAAGAATTAGTGGAATTACCTTTGCATAAAGCGAGGGAATTTTTCAGCAATTTAGAGCTTTCAGAATATGACAAAACAGTTTCAAAAAGATTGTTGGTTGAAATTAACAATAGACTTGGCTTTTTAATTGACGTAGGCCTCTCCTATCTTACATTAAACCGAAAAAGCAATACACTAAGTGGTGGCGAAAGTCAACGTATAAATCTTGCAACTTCTTTGGGCAGTAGTTTAGTTGGTTCAATGTATATATTAGATGAACCAAGTATTGGTCTGCACCCAAAAGATACAGAGCGATTAATTGAAATTTTGAAAAAACTCCGAAATCTGGGTAACACCGTAATTGTTGTTGAACACGATGAGGATATAATGAAGGAGGCTGACCAGATTATAGATATAGGTCCAGAAGCCGGTTCCTTTGGTGGTGAGGTTATGGCGCAGGGAACTTTTGAAGAAATTTTAAAGGCAGATTCATTAACCGCAAAATACTTAAATGGTGAAATGCAAATTGAAGTTCCGAAGAAAAGAAGAGCTTCAAAAAGGTTAATAAAAATTACTGGAGCAAGACAAAATAACCTGAAAAATATTGATGCAAGTTTTCCTATAAATGCATTTACAGCCGTAACGGGTGTGTCAGGAAGCGGAAAAAGTACTTTGGTTAAAAAGATATTGTATCCGGCTTTAATGCGCGAGATAGGTGGCTATGGTGAAAAGCCTGGGCAGTTTACATCAATTACTGGCGATTTAAAAAGCGTTCAAAGTATTGAGTTTGTAGATCAAAACCCGATTGGGCGTTCAAGCCGTTCTAATCCTGTTACGTATATAAAGGCTTATGATGATATTCGGAATTTATATGCCAATCAAAAGCTTTCAAATATTCGAGATTATAAAGCAAAGCATTTTAGTTTTAACGTAGATGGTGGTCGTTGCGATACATGTAAAGGTGACGGCGAAGTTACTATCGAAATGCAATTTATGGCAGACGTTCACTTAGTCTGCGATACTTGCAACGGTAAACGTTTCAAAAAAGAAGTTCTTGAAGTTAAATTTCACGACAAAAATATTGACGATATTTTGAATTTGACCGTAGATGATGCAATTACTTTCTTTGGAACACATAATGAGAATAAAATTGTTGGTCGTTTGCAACCTTTGCAGGATGTTGGTTTGGGCTACGTTCAACTTGGACAAAGTTCGGCAACACTTTCTGGCGGTGAAGCACAACGTATTAAACTTGCTTCGTTTTTAGTAAAAGGAAGTAATGCTGCAAAAACAGTTTTTATTTTTGATGAACCTACAACTGGACTTCACTTTCACGATATTAAAAAACTATTGGCATCATTTTATGCACTCTTAGATAATGGACACACTGTAATTGTAGTTGAACATAACTTAGACCTCATAAAATGTGCCGATTACATAATTGATCTAGGCTTAGATGGAGGTGAAACTGGTGGACAAATAATTGCTACTGGAACGCCTGAAGAGGTCGCCAAAAACAAAGAATCGTATACTGCAGCTTACTTAAAGGAAAAATTGTGAGATAGTTAGAAGTTTAATAATTCTTTAAGATAACAGAGTCAAATATAATTCTTCTTGGCACGATATTGGATTTATATAATTTTAAATATTAAGGTTTTGGTTGGTTAGTTTGAAATCCGTTGTAATGGTAAAACATTTCAGCGGATTTTTTTATTTGTTAAGTTTAAACGAAGGTTTTCAAAATTTCCAATTGAAGAATTTTTTTTCTTCGCATTAAAATTATTCCAAAATATACTTCATTAAAAATTATGAAATTTAACTTCAAAATTTTAATAATTTCATAACTATTTGTTTATCAGTGTCTAATAATTTTTGGCACGTAGTTTGTAAATAGGTTATTGACTAACAATCCAAACATTTAAAAACAAGTCTAATCTTTAAATCTACAGTTATGAAAAAAGCAGCACTTTTAGTATTAGGGTTCATAGTAGCCACTTTTACCACACATGCAAATCCATCAAATTATAATTATGATGGTAATGCATATATCTTTCAAGAAGGTACCGTAGAATTTTCTGTATTCCCTGATGGGCAGTTTGATTTTCTTTATGTTGGTCAACAAAACGGAACTCAAGTAAGTGTAAGTTCTCCAAATGTAAATATCAGCTTTAATTCTGGATACAATTACGAACCATTTATTCAATATGACGATTATGGTGCAGTAATACAAATTGAAAATGTACCAATTTATTATGACCAATTTGGCCGAATAACGCAAGCGGGATCTGTTGATATTCAATATAATGACAGACGTATTGTTAGGGTTGGTGGCTTACGTATTAATTATAACAACTATGGATATTTTGCAAACGTATCTGGTGCAATAAATTTTTATAATCCATATTATGTTTACAGACCTTGGCACGTTTATTACGCTAGACCTTTCTATAACAATTGTATAGTCTATGATTTACCTTATAGACATTACTATACACCCGTTAGATATAGCTATTATGAGCATACTAACTTTTATAAGAATCGCGGACGTAATAACTATGCAAATGGAAGAAGAGATTTTTATAGACCCGGAATGTATAGCTATTCTAAAAATGGTCGTGTAGCTAAAAATAAAAACTACAATCCAAATAGACGTAATACGTATGTAACAAATACTAGACAAAGCTTAACTAGCAATGGAGGCCGCAGCGATTCTAGAAGTAATGTAACAACTAGAAATAGTAACACTCGTAACAATATTGCTACTAAGGCGTCCAATAATTCGGTTAGAGGAAATTCGGCTACAAATAATGTTCGCTCAACTAAATCCGTTTCTAATACTAGAAATGAGAAAGCTATTAAAGAAAACTATAATAGCAATGTTAGAAATAGCTCGAACAACATTAAAACAAACAGTAATACTAGAAATAATTCATCCGTAAGAAATAGTAGTAATGTTGTAAAAGCAAATAGCAATACTAGAAATACCAATAATGTAAGATCTGCAAACTCGAATGTTAGAAGTAATTCGGTAAAAACAAGTAATAACACAAGAGCTACCTCAAATGTTCAAACTGCTAATAAGCGTTCAAATAATAACGTTAGAAATAGTGAAAATAAATCACGTTCAAACAATGTGAGCAAGCAAAACTCAAGAAATACAAGTGCGGCGGTTGGTGGAAGAACTTCAAGTTCAAAGTCCTCGTCCGACAGTTCAAGGGGTAGAAAAAATTAATAATTTTGGTTGGTTAGTTTGAAAATCCCTACAAAGCTTTGGCTGAGTGGGGATTTTTTTTATTTCAATTCTTTTACAAGATTGGCCATTTTCTCACTAATCGCTTTTCTACTATACTTTTCAATATTTAATGTTGAAACAGAAAGCTTATTTTCTTTGAATTGATTATACCAATCCAAAATTTGAACTTTTAAATCTGCAGTAGATTGATGCGTATAAAATTTACCACTATTTGTTTCTGAAACTATTGTTTCAATATCACTTTTCTTTGGACCAAAAGCTAAAATTGGGCGTTGTGCAGCAAGATATTCAAAAAGCTTTCCTGGAATAATGGCTCGTGTTTCAGGCGTATTACTTTCAATAAGAAGAAGAATTTGAGTGTTTCTTTGAATTTTTAAAGCTTCGGGATGTGAAACGTAATTAATGGTTTCAAGATTATTCGAAAGTTTATTTTTTGCTATTTCTTTTATAACTTCATCACTTGTTGCACCAATTAATCGAATTTTTAAATCATTAGTAAAATCTTTATTTTCCTCGCAAATAAATGCTAGCGTTTCCCATAAATTTTTTGGATTTCTTCCGCTTAATAATGAGCCAATGTGTGAGATTGTAAATTTTGAATCTAACTTTTCTTCAGAAATATTTAATTTTTCGAATCCATTTGTTACGACTTCAATTGGTTTATCAGTAATTACTTGAAATTCTTTTTTGGTTGTTGGGCTCGTAACAGTAATTAAATCGGCTGATTTTAATACTTTCTTCTCTAACTCTTTATGTTTTTTAGCTGAAGCATTACTTAGCTTTAAATGTTTGTGATAATGGATTGTTGTCCATGGATCACGAAAATCTGCCAGCCATTTTATATTCTGCTTTTCTTTTAAGTTCAAGCCAATTAAATGGAGACTGTGTGGTGGGCCAGTTGTTATGACTACATCAATATTATTTTTTGAAATATAATCGCTTAAAAATGTAATTGACGGCTTTACCCAAGCTACACGCGCATCTGGAATAAAATAATTACCTCGAATATATAAAAGTAACTTTTCTAAAATTGAACTATTTTTCTTTGGAATAATTCCTTTACTAATATTCTTAGTTTTTGATTTCGAAAAGATTTTAGCGAAACGATATGGCTCTTTAATCGGAAATTTGATAACCTCTATACTATCTAAAACCTTTGCTAAAAGCTCATTATCAATAATTGGATATGATGGGTTTTCAGGAATAAATACTACTGGTTTTACGCCATATTCTCGAAAATAATTTGCAAAATGTAACCATCTCTGTACGCCAGGACCTCCAGCTGGTGGCCAATAATATGTGATGATTAAGGTTTTGGTCATTAGCTTATATCAGCTTCTTATTAACTTTTTAAATGGTTGGATTTGCTCTTTTTTTCAATTTGTAAAAGATAGCTCCCAAAATAATTAACAGCAAAATAATACTACTAATCAACGAAACTGTACTTCCTGTTTTAATTACCGTTGGTTCAAATTTGAATTCGATTTTATTGTTTCCAGCAGGAACTTTCATTGCTCTTAAAACATAATTTGC
>JBBSOK010000012.1:0-37102 GCA_038259825.1 Flavobacteriales bacterium | reverse complement strand
TAAGTAAACTTAATCCGCTTTTTTGTTCTTTCAGGTTAATGCTTAAATTTAGTGTTTTTATAAAATGCTAACTTAAATCGCATAAAATAACAGCATATTTCCTGCTGAACCCAATGATTAAAGCATTTTTGGAAAATAGCCAAATTTTTTAAAATTGACTCTAATTTATTTCAAAAAATATATAAATTTTGAATGCTAAAAGCCATATAAAATAACCTTCAATTCAATGTTTCAAAAACTATGGATTTCACATTTAGAAAAGCTGAAATAACGGATATCTTCAATCTTGAAAAACTTATTGAAAAGTCAGCTAAATCTATAAACTCTTTATTTTACACAGAACAAGAAATTAAAGCAGCATTGGGAATTGTTTGGACAGTAGACCAACAATTAATTTTTGATAAAACGTATTGGATTGTTGAGAATATGGCAGGAACCGTGGTTGGATGTGGTGGATGGAGTAAACGAAAATTATTATATGGAAAAAGTACTGAACCAAACACTCCAGAAAACGAATTAGTACCTGGCATTGATTCTGCAAGAATTAGAGCATTCTTTGTTCATCCAGATTATACTAGAATGGGCATTGGTAAAACATTAATTGAAAAGTGTGAAAACGAAGCTGTTTCAATGGGGTTTACTTCAATGGAATTAGTATCAACTTTGAGTGGTGTAAAACTATATTCATCTGCAGGATATACCCCAACAAATACTTTTGAAGTTGATTTAGGAAATAGAATAACAAATAAGGTAGTTTCTATGACTAAAAACTTGCTATAAAAAGCTTGAATTCTCATAAAGTGAAGGTGTTTAAAAAAGAATATGCTTCCAGAATTTTACTATCTTCCTTTCCGAGAAACAGTACATTTGTGAAATTAGATATTCCAATAAAAAAGAATGAACTTAACAATTGAAAACATTTTATTAATTGGTTCTTTATTACTTCTCATAAGTATTTTTGCTGGTAAAACTTCTTATAAATTTGGAGTTCCTACTCTCCTACTTTTTTTGGGTATTGGAATGCTAGCAGGTTCTGACGGCATAGGAGGCATCCGTTTTGATGATCCACAACTTGCACAATTTATTGGTATTGTTTCTCTTAACTTTATTCTATTTTCAGGTGGACTTGATACAAATTGGACAACTGTTAAACCCATTCTTAGGGAAGGAATTGCGTTATCGACTTTAGGTGTTTTATTTACAGCTTGTTCTGTTGGTACATTTGTTTGGCTTGTTACAGACTTTACAATTTATGAAAGTCTTTTATTAGGCTCCATTGTATCTTCAACAGACGCAGCAGCTGTATTTTCAATTCTGCGTTCAAAAAGTCTTGCGCTAAAAACAAATTTAAGACCCACATTAGAGCTAGAAAGTGGTAGTAACGATCCAATGGCATATGTGTTGACTATTGCATTTTTAACATTGGTTATCAATCAAGATCAAAGTTTTGTATCTATAATCCCAATGTTTTTACAGCAAATGATTTTGGGTGGAATTGCAGGTTTTGGCTTTGGCTTTTTGAGTAAATATATTATTAACAAAATTAAACTTGACTTTGAAGGTCTCTATCCTGTTTTAGTTATAGCGTTAATGTTTATAACATTTTCTGCAACCGATTTTGTAGGCGGAAACGGTTTTCTTGCTATTTATATTTGTGCTGTTTATCTAGGCAATCAAGATCTTATCCACAAAAAAACCATTTTAAAAATGTTTGATGGTTTAGCTTGGTTGATGCAAATTGTACTTTTCCTTACACTAGGTTTACTGGTTTTCCCTTCCCAAATAATACCGTATATGAGTATTGGTTTACTCATTTCATTGTTTTTGATACTAGTTGCCCGTCCTATTGGCGTATTTATTAGCCTACTATTTTTCAAAATGAAGTTGAGAAGAAGGTTTTATATTTCGTGGGTTGGGTTGCGTGGTGCTGTTCCAATAGTGTTTGCAACATATCCATTATTAGCCGGGATTGATAAAGCAAATATGATTTTTAATATTGTATTTTTTATTTCAGTTACGTCTATATTAATTCAAGGTACCACCCTTTCAATTGTAGCAAAATGGCTAAATGTTGGATTGCCGGAAACAGAAAAGAAACTGAACGCTACAGATTTACTTTTGGCCGAAAATCCAAAGGCTGAAATGAAAGAAGTTTTAATAACGCCAAACTGTTATGCGGTAGACAAGAAAATTGTAGAATTAGGCTTTCCAAAAAATGCAATTATAGCAATGATTAAAAGAGATGATAGCTATATTATTCCAAATGGTTTAACAAAAATTCAAGCACAAGACAAATTGATTGTACTTGCGGACAGGCCCAAAATTTTTAAAGAAGTGTATAAAACACTTAACATAAAAGAAAGTACAACGCTCAATAATTTAGAATTGTAAGCATTTCTTAAGAAGTATATAACACGCTTCTGTAAAGATTACATCTATATTTTAAAAAGAAATTTAGAAAATAGAAAAGTAAATTAATTTTAGACTGACTTTTCTCTTATTGTATCCCTCTTCAATTTAGAAATTGTGTTCATCTCTCATTCAAAATAACGCGAGAGTTTAAAATAAAGAAAAATAATTTGTATCTTTTTTATAGTTTATCAGTCTACTTACTGAATTATAAAAATATAAAGTTATGAATATATGTAAATGCACAAATTGTAATTGTACTAAATGCAATTGCGGAAATTGTTTAGAAAATAATTGTACTTGTCTTACGTGTGAATGTGATAAGTGTGATTGTTGCTAAAAACGATAAAGGTTAGTGTAAAAGCTAACCTTTTATTTATTTTTGAATATGGAAACTCAAAAAATATGGGACAATTTCAATGATGAACTGTATTTCTTCATTCTAAAAAAGGTAAAAGACAAAGACGCTGCAAACGATATTGTTCAAAATACATTTGTAAAAATTCATACTAATATATCAAATTTAAAAAACGAAGAAAAGGCGAAAGCTTGGACCTTTCAAATAGCGCGTAACGAGGTATTTAATCACTTCAATAAAGAGTCTGTTTACGTTGAGAAATTGGGCACAAACCCTGAAATTCCTTCTGAAAAATTTGAACATATTTGTTGCTTCGATAAATTTATAAATGATTTGCCAGAAATATATAATCAGGTAATTGAACTGATTTATATAAAAGGGAAAAAACAAAAAGAAGTTGCAGAGATATTAGATATAAGCCTTGAAAATGTAAAGGCGAGAATTAAAAGGGCTAAAGATATTTTAAAGAAAAAATTCAACGAATGTTGTAAATATGACTTGGATAAAAATGGAAAGTTAATTGGAGAATCAAACTGTGCGGTATGCAAAACTGAATAAAAAACCGAATACCAATTAGAAATAAAATAGGTTATACTTGGCTTTTTATAAATTTGGAAGATGTATAAATCCACTTAAGCCGGATTTTTACTTCCAAGAGTTTCGCGCCAAAATAATTTGAAGATCAAATCATAGATTATTGCATTAATCTAATTACAGTACTTCAAACCTATTATTAAATCCTAAATAGAAATAAGAAAAATTTCTTCATTTTTACGTAATTAACTTTATAGCTTTCAATCACAGCAATATTAAAAATGAAAAAAAAAATTGACTTACTCATAACAAATGCTATAATCAGTGGTTTTGAAAAACCAGTGGATATTTGGGTAAATGATAAAACAATTGAAGGAATCAGTATCACAAATGAATCCAAAACGAGCGATATTGTTATAGCCAAAACGTATGATGCAGCAGGACAATTTGTATGTTCTGGTTTTTATGAAAGTCACATACATCTCGACAAAGCGTGCATTTTAGATAGATGTACTATTGAAGAAGGCACTTTAGAAGAAGCCGTAACAGAAACTGGAAAAGCGAAAGAAAATTTTACGGAAGAAGATGTTTATAGCCGAGCGAGCAAGGTTATTGAAATGGCAATTAAAAAAGGAACCATAGGATTACGAACCTTTGTTGAAACAGATCCTAAAACTGAATTGCGCTCTTTTAATGCCATAAAAAGAATCCGTGAAAACTATGCTTTTGGAATCGATATAGAAATATGCGCGTTTGCGCAAGAAGGCCTAACCACAGAAAAAGAAACCTTTAATTTACTAAAACGTGCATTGCAAGACGGAGCAGATCTAATTGGCGGCTGCCCTTACAAAGACGAAAATCCTGATGAACATATAGAAATGATATTTGATCTTGCCCAAGAATTTGATGTAGATGCAGATTTTCATTTGGATTTTGACTTAGATCCTGATAATTCGAGTATTCCAAAAATAGCAGCGGAAACAAAAAAACGAAAATATCAAGGTCGCGTCTCCATTGGTCACGTTACCAAACTGGCAGCAATGTCTTCAACGCAAAGAATGCGTATGGCTAATCTTTTAAATGAAGCTGAAATTACACTTACCGTGCTACCGGCAACTGATATATTTTTAAACGGAAGGGATTATGATACACTAATTCCCCGTGGAATGGTGGATGCAAATGAATTGACTAAAAAGGGAGTTAATACAACCATTTCAAGTAACAACATACTTAATGCATTTACTCCTTATGGTGATGCTTCTTTGGTAAGAATGGCAAATATGTACGCCAATATTGCGCAGTATTCCAAAGATGAGGACATTACCGAAATTTACAAGATGATTACCGATAATGCCGCCAAATTATTATCACAACAAACTGAAATTAGAAAAGGAGCAAACTCCAATTTTGTGATCCTTGAAGCTAAAAGCGCCGTAGAAGTAATAAGAACAATTGCTCAACCATTAGCGGGATTTAAAAATGGGAAACAAACTTTTTCTAATGACAAAGCAATGATTTTTAAGCAATAAAATTAAAATCACAAAAAAAATCAATAAAAAAAGCCTCGAATTAACGAGGCTTTTTTTTCATAGCAATTATTTTATTTTTATTTTGGCATAACTACAGTGTTGATCACGTGTATTACACCATTACTACCCATTACATCTGTAGCAGTAATTTCACTATAATTGTCCTTGGCATCTTTTAGCCAAATCTTTCCATCTTTTTGCATTACAGTTAAAACCTGACCATTTAATGCTTTTAATTCTACCTTACCTTTTCCTTTTTCTAAAGCAGCAACAACATCCGCTGCAGCGTACTTTCCAGATACTACATGGTACGTTAGGATATTAGCTAATGCTTTCTGATTTTTTTCTTCTAATAAAGAGCTTAATGTTTTAGCATCAACCTTTGCGAAAGCATCATTTGTTGGAGCAAAAACTGTAAACGGTCCATCTCCTTGCAAAGCAGTAACTAAATCTGCAGCTTTTAAAGTTGTAACTAAAGTTGAAAAATCTTCGTTTCCAACGGCAACATCTACTATAGTTCCTTGTGCGTTAGCATTGGATGACAAGCCGATTGTCATTGTAATAGTTAAAATAAAGAGTAACTTTTTCATAATTTTTTGTTTTTATAAGTTTTAATATTTGATAAAGATAACTATCATTTATTTCTGTTTAACCTTTTTAACTTTTAATTAAACATAAATTATTGATTTATAAATATGCTAAATCATTTATAATCAGAGTAAAAACTATGTTTAAACTAGTGAATCAAGCAATACGAACTTTGATAATAACGTCCGTTTATGCATAATAAATATATATAAGTCAATTTTTCTTTAATTGTTCAACGCAATTTCAACTGCCCCGTTATTATTACTTTTATAATAAATAATATAGTTTTAGTAACCTTATGAAAAATTTACTTCACATTACTTCCCAAATTAGGAATGTTGGCAGTTTTGAAGAATTGGTAGCATTACCTTTTCAAAATGAAATTAATGCGCTGTGCTGGAAACGTGAACTACAAGGAGATTTTGCGGAGATTGCCAATAAATTGTATTGCGCTGAAAATATGGCGACAGTTAGTGCTAAAAAACTTCTTAAACTTTCATTGAGCGAACAAGGAAATCTTGCACGTAATATATTGATAAGCGACATGGAATTATTGGAAAAATATGGCGCTGCACCTATCCTAAATGTGATTAAAAATTATGAGCGAGATGAAGACTTTCCTTTTTTCCCTACAGATGTTTATTCATTTCACGTAGATAGAAGCCCCATTCCTACTTCAACTTTCTTATGTACCTATCACGGTGCCGCAAGCGATATTTTGCCCAATACAGAAGCCACTCAAAAAGTAATGATTCCAGAATTGCGAGCAGAGCTTAGAAAGTTATATGATGGTAAAGATGAGGTAGGTTTCGAAGCTTTTTTAACTGAATATTTTTTTGATTTGCATTATCAGGCAAAAACAAACGCCAATCCTATTAATCTAGGAAAAGGCCACCTCTGGCGATTAGCGGTAGACCACCCGAAAAGCAAAGTTTTGCCTTGTGTGCATCGCGCTCCAATTGAACATAATGGAGAGCGAAGGTTATTGTTAATTTGTTGATGTTTGTTTGGTGGTTGATGGTTGATGGGTGATGGGTGATGGTTGATAAAAAAAGACAACAATCCATTTTCTGGTAGATGTTAACCTCATTACTAATATTTAAGGTCAAATTATATTATGGATACATAAAAAAATGGCCAGCGTTTTGAACACCAGCCATTTCAACAAAAATTAACTTCAACAATTGTATGTTGAAAGAAAATAAGCTCTAAAATGTTTATTTTTTTGATTCCTCAATAGAAACTTTACGGAATTGCTTTAATAATTTTTCTAATTCAAGAGTAGATTTTCTTGCTCTTGCACCAGCTGCTTTTACACCTTTTTCTGCAAGTGAGTTTGATTCAGTTTTAAAAGTTTCAAATTCAGCGTGGATTTTTTCAATTAAATCGTTCATTGTTTTTTGTTTAAAAGTTAATGCGCAAAATACAGTTTGCCATTGATATTTTAAAGAAGATTAACCTAAAATTTGTTGGATTTTAGGAATTGATTTAGATTATCCTATACATTCAAATAAATAAAAGATAAGAAAACCTAAAGTTTCTTTATAAAGTGAAGTAAATCAGGCCAAAAGCAACAGAATTGAACATTAATGTAAATATTATTTTTAATAGAGACTATTGGAGAAGCTGGCAAACGTCTAAAAGAATCGCGGAAAATCTATTACTTTAAACCATTATTGGTATATTCCGTAAATCTAATTACATCTATTTTGACAACTTTGTTTAGATTCATTTCGTAATTTAGACCTCGACAACTCAAGTAAGCAGGCTCAAAAAAAGTCAAACTTTAAATAAAGTTAAGTAAACCAAAAATAAACAATATGAAATTAGGAGCATTTTCAATAAGCCTTGCAGTTAAAGACATTACAAAATCAAATGAATTTTACGAAAGTCTAGGTCTCTCAAAATTGGGTGGAAATATTGATCAAAAGTATTTGATAATGAAAAACGGCAACGCCATTATTGGATTATTTGAAGGAATGTTCGATAATAATATTATTACCTTTAATCCAGGCTGGGATGAAAATGCTCAAAACCTGGAAAGTTTTGATGATGTTAGGGAAATTCAAAACCACTTAAAAAATTGCGGCATTCAATTAACTTCAGAACCAAAACAAAATACAACCGGACCAGCAAGTATAACTTTATCCGACCCTGACGGAAATGCAATTTTGATTGACCAGCATCGGTAGGTTAAATTGAATTACTTCTAAGTATATACTTAACATATCTATTATTCGACAAAGCGGATAAAAGATTACTGAAAAAACATCCATTTCATCAAAAAACCATTCCAGATAAATATGATTAAAATTTAAATAATTTAATATTTGAAAATATCAAAATAAGGTAGGAGAATTTATAGATCTTACGTGAAATCTAAATTTTGTTAAGATTAAATTGTTAAATAATGTTATCAAAGAAAGAAAAGACTAAAAGTTTTAATAAATTGAAAGTGAGATACTATGATTGTATTTACTAATTAAAAAAACAAATTATGAAAACGCCAAACTTCGAAGACAAACAAGGAAAACACCCAATCCCTCACGCTAAGGGTCTTGCAAAAGATGACAATTTAAATCCAAAGTCACAAACTGATGGAAAAGGAGCCAAAAAAGAGGAAGAATAAATTCTTTTTTTTCTTTAGATAAAAAATTATAATTGCCCCTAATTTTAAGTAATGAGGGGCAATTTACTTTTTCAATCAGTTGTTATCGTTAAAAGTTTCTTAGTAAGAGGCCTATTTTTCCCTACTTGATGTAGCTTTATTAAAAATTATAAAAAATAAGATTATGAGTAAAGATGGAAAGAAAACGCAAACCGATTTAAAAAATACAGTAACCAATCAAAAAGCTGGCTATGGCGGTAGGGATATCCCAAATAGCAAGCGTACGGAAGAAGAATAATTTAATTATAGTAATTAATAATTATCTGCATTCGCGGATACAATATAAAATTTTATGGAAGATAAAACGCCAATGCTCGATCCAAAAAAAAAGAATGAGCAAAATATAGAAAATCAAGATTATGCTGGCGAGCCAAACTCAAAGCCAGATAATAATAAAAAACCTTCAAAAGAAGATCCTGATAAAGTACCCGAATCTAATGATCCTGCTGGATACAGTGATGATGATAAAGTAAAAGAATCGCCTTACAAGAAAAAAGATTGAGCCAAAAATATTCCGCTTCAATCGAAAATTTTAATTTTTGTAAAAATTGATTCTTTGCCTTTTTTATAAGAATTCTAGTTTGCTTTCAAAAAATTAAATATTCGCATCAGTGTTTATGAAACTCGATTTGTTATTTATGGTTTGTTTCTAAAAATTTCTTTGCGTTGCCGTACATAAATTTATTTATTATCATATCAGCAGTCAAGTCGTTATAGTTTCGCAGAACTTTTGCTTCGGGCATTGTTAAGAAAAAAGTGGCGTGTTTTAGAAGATATTTACGAAGTTTTGGCATTTCCGAATGTCGCCAAAATCCGTTTAACGGATCCACTATACCATCAAAATCTGAACCTAAAACCTGGAAACCCCACGGATCAACAGGTAATCCATCCGAATGTTTTGTGTTTTTACTATATACTTCTAGGGCCATTGCTTCTATTTGCCGCCATACATAAAATGCTCGTTTTACTAGCTTTGGCTTTTCCTCACCAGCTCCAGCTCTATCTTTAGATCCATATTTACCCATCTTTAAGCGTCTTTCGTCCAACTGAATTCCGAATATTCCTCTGGATTGAGCAATTTTTACTATTTCTTCGTAATAGAAATTAATTTCATTGGTATCTACGTTGGGAAAATGAGTAAATGTAATAGCGCCATGACTCACTATTATTGGAATATTTTCAGTCGCATATTTTTCACTCAGTATTTTGTAATAATGTCGTCTTGATCTAATGTTCATATGCTTTACGTCAATAAGAATCCGTCCTCCATTTTCTTTGCTTAGCAAAGCATCAATTACTTTTTGGCCTAATGGTTCTATTTGCTGTTTTGCATCTAACTTTTGGTCGTATGCCCAACCGCCCAAACTTGTTGTTGTCAAACTTTCTGCCCTACCACAATATCCATAGTTAAAATGATGCACCGGAGCTACAAAAAACGGTTTTAATCCCCAGTCTGGATGCTTCACTTTTTTAATATTCCTCAGCACTTGATCTTCTATTACTGCAGCCGTCATACTGGATGCTAGTATAGACCTAAATACGTGAGCACCTTCAAAAGTAACCACTATATATAGTGTATTTTCTGAATCAAAATCAATTTCAGTGGCGGCGCTAACAACTTTATAAGTAATTTCTTTACCGGCTATTGTTACTTTTTCTCCTGCTTTACTCAGCAAGAAATCGCGCGTTTTTTCTAGGTCTTCAAAATAATTTGTGACTCCAAACAAATGATCAATTCTCTCTCTGCCAATACCTATCAAAAGATCCTTAATCAACTTACCATCATTTAATTGTTGATTGCCTATTTTGCTCAAAATAAGCTCTTTCTCCATTGGATCTATGGACACCATTAAGACTTGCGCGCCACCTCGAAAGGCAGAAGAAAAATCTGCTTGCGTAAATTTTGTAAGGGAAAAAATTGAATTGAGAATTTTTTTAATTCCAGAAAGACGTTCCCTAAACCAAATACTATTTTCAGCCTTTAAATTTGTGGAATTCTGTCCTATAGTTGCTGAATCTTTGTAACTACGGCTGTATGGCTTTAATGTTGGATGACAATGAAAGTCTATAAATCTATTTTTCATAAATTGGTTAGATTACTGAACGTTAGATACTTGCTAAAGTACAAACTTTAAATGTTTGGTTAAGCATAATGCGAATCTATTTTAATAATTAGTAATTCTAACTTCAACTAATTTGTTATGAAACCTCTCAGTATTTACCCTTAATTAATGAAAAGTTTTAAAGCAAATGTTTATCACACATTTCGTTTTTGATTTTATTCAAGATATTTTTAATGTATAAATAGAGGCATTTAAACTTTATTGCTTGTTAAGTTTCAATTTCATAACTTACAATAAAAAGAAAATTATGAGTAGAGGATTCGTAAAAGAAGAAGACCAAGAAGAGGTTCCTATAATTCCGCCACGAGCAGCTCTGCCTGACGGCGCAATAAATTATGTGACCGAAAATGGTTTAAAAGAATTAAACACAGAAAGGCAAAAATTGGAAAAAGAGCGATCCAATCTTGAAACCACAAATGAACAACAAAGACGTATTGAATTATCCGTTATTAACGGAAAATTGGATTTACTTAACGAGCGCATTGCTTCAGCCAGAATTTTGGACACAAAAACACAACCTAAAGATGAAGTTAGATTTGGCGCAACCGTAACATATAAAATTACAACCGCAAAAGCGCCATTTACATTTCAAATAGTTGGGGTTGATGAAGCTGATATTACGAAGAAAAAAATTGCTTTTGTTGCACCAATCGCAGTAGCACTTACTGGGCATAAAAAAGGTGATACAGTAGATTTTAATTTAGGAGGAGAAAAAAGAATGTTGGAAGTATTAGATATAGTTTATTAGTTCTTCTTTATTAAAAGAGAATTATTCCAAAGAATACTAATCTCTTCCACGAGTAATCAGATTTTTCATTTGCCAAATTCCGGCATCAATACGTATATTGCAAGCATTCACACAAACTATATTTTATGAAATTAATACATCTACTTTTTATACTTCTTTCATTTCCTGTTTTCGCCCAGCAAGGCGGTATGTGGATTCCTTCACTTTTAGAAGGAATGAACGAAACCGAAATGAAAAATCTTGGCATGAAAATGACCGCCAAAGATATTTATGATGTTAACAACGCTAGTCTGAAGGACGCAGTACCTCATTTTAACGGTGGTTGTACTTCTGAAGTTATTAGTAACCAAGGCCTTTTGCTTACCAATCATCATTGTGGGTATTCTCAGATTCAAAGTCATTCTACATTGGAAAATGATTATTTGCAAGACGGTTTTTGGGCAATGGACAAAAAAGATGAATTGCCAAATAAGGGAACAACAGCAACCTTCATCATAAATATAAAAGATGTAACCAAACAAGTTTTGGAAGGTATAACTGAAACAATGCTTGAAGCCGAAAAACAAAAAATGGTTGAAACCAATATTGCTTCGGTTTCCAACAGTTCTCCAAAGGAATCTTGGCAGGAAAACCGCGTGCGTACTTTTTATGAAGGCAACCAATATATACTTTTCGTGGTTGAAACTTATAAGGATGTTCGTTTAGTTGGTGCGCCTCCATCTTCAATCGGAAAATTTGGAAGTGATACTGATAATTGGATTTGGCCAAGACATACTGGCGATTTCTCTTTATTCAGAATATATGCAGATAAGGACAATAAACCAGCTGAATACTCTGTAGATAATGTGCCATATACACCAAAACATTTTTTACCGATTTCACTTGATGGTATTGCCGAAAACGATTTTACCTTAGTTTTTGGTTATCCTGGAACAACGGATGAGTATTTACCTTCCGTTGCAATAGAGCAAGTCGTAAAAACTATAAATCCAGCGCGGATCGCTATTCGTGATGCGGCACTTGCCATTCAAGACAAGTATATGCGAGCAGATCCGCAGATTAAAATTCAATATGCTTCAAAATATGCTAGAATTGCTAATTACTGGAAAAAATGGCAAGGTGAAACATTGGGATTAACAAAATCCAATGCCGTTGGTGTAAAGAAAAAACAAGAAGAAGCGTTGACTGCTTCGATTAATAAAAAAGGGAAACAGCAGGAATACGGACAATTACTACCACAATTTGAAACCCTTTATAAAGAAATTGAACCTTATGCCCTAGCCCGGGAATACTTTCTTGAAACGGTAATGCGTAATGTTGAATTGCTACGAACGGCCTTTCAATTGTATCAGTTAAAAAACACTTATGACAGTAAAGGCGCACAATCTTTTGAGGATAGACGTGATAATTTAATGCCAGGTTTAGAAGGACAGTATAAGGATTATAGTAAAAAAGTTGATGAAGATGTATTTGAAGCTTTAATAGATTTATATGCTAAAAATTTACCACCACAATTTTTACCAGAATCTTTTAAAAATCTGAATGCCGGAATGCTTACGAATACTGTTTATCAAAATTCAGCTTTCGTAGATTATAATTCTTTGAAAAATTTACTGGAAGGTGATGCGGCAACAGTAATAGCTAAACTTGAAAAAGATGAAGCTTACAAAGTGGTGAAAGAAATGGCAGATGTCTATTTCGAAAAAGTTTCACCAAAATACGATGATCTTAATACTAGCATCAATAGTTTAGAGCGTAATTATATGAAAGCGTTGTTAGAATTAAGTCCAAAAGAGGCACGCATATTCCCAAATGCTAACAGCACATTGAGGGTAACGTATGGTAAAGTTGCCGGCTACTCCCCTGCCGATGCTATATATTATGAACCTGTTACCCATTTAGATGGCGTAATGCAGAAATATGTGCCTGGAGATTATGAATTTGATGTTCCAAAAAAACTCATTGATTTATATGAAGCCAAAGATTACGGTCAGTATGCGGAAAATGGAAGGTTGCCTGTTAATTTTATAGGTACTAATCACACAACGGGCGGTAATAGTGGTAGTCCAACAATTGATGCTTATGGTAATTTGATTGGTTTAAATTTTGATCGTGTATGGGAAGGTACAATGAGCGATTATTATTATGATCCTGCACTTTCCAGAAATATTATGGTTGATATTCGGTACGTACTTTTTATAATGGATAAATACGCAGGCGCAAAAAATTTGATTTCTGAATTAAAATTAGTGCATCCAAAAAAAAATTCAAAAAAAAGTAAGAAGTAAAATAAAGGAACGATTGTCAATCAACAATTATTGGTTTTTGAACTTTTAAAAAACTAAAAATCCTGTCAACTTAAATTTGACAGGATTTTTTGTTTTGAAATCAATAGTAAAAATTTATTTAAAGTTTCCTGGATTTTCTCTTACCCAGGCTTGGTATTTTGCAAAATCAGATTCGTTTAAAATATTCTTAAATATTTTATCTTGCGCTTCAACACGTTCGTAGAGCGTTATTTCCTTGTTTGGATTTGACCGCGTATATTTTGCTTTTTCACTATTCCAACTAGTATTGAAGCTCTTCATCTGCGCTTCGGTTAAAGATAAATCGGTCGCCATTTTTTGGGTATATGCAGTATATGCTTCTTCTTTTGCCTTCACTTGCTCAAGAGTACTATTCTCCATATTAGACTTACCTCTTGTGCCTGATACTTTTGTACTTCTTGTTGTAGATGTTGAGGTATTTGTAGTTGTCCTCGTAGTTTGAGTATCGCCTCTTCTTGTTGAAGAATTACTTGTATCAGTTGCCGTTGTTGTCGTGCCGCAAGCTGTAAGCATAGCTAATAAGCCAATTGCGAATAATAATCTTATATTTTTCATAGTTAAATTGTTTGTAGATTGTGTTTCGAAATTACGAATCTATTATTTTTTTGAAATGCTCTTTAACTAAAGTTTGTAATTCAGAAGAAAAATTGTAGCTATAATTATTACTTTGTGCTAGTTTTATATTTATAAATTAGTGATGACAACAACTATATTACGTACCACGTCTACTGACTTCGATTTCAAAAAATTGGTAAAGCAATTAGATAAAGAACTAGCAATAAGCGATGGAGAAGATCATGCTTTTTATGATCAATTTAATCAACTAGATTCTATAAAATTTACAGTAGTTGCATATCTAAATGGTGTTCCCGTTGGCTGCGGAGCTATAAAGCATTTTTCAGAAAAAAGCATGGAAGTTAAGCGGATGTTTGTATTACTAAGCCAGCGCGGAAAGGGAATTGCAAGCCAAATGTTGAACAATTTAGAAGCTTGGGCAAAAGAACTTGGCGCAGAAAATTGTATTCTTGAAACAGGAATTCATCAGCCTGAAGCAATTTCACTTTACAAAAAATGTGGATATATAATTACCGAAAATTACGGTCAATATGCTGGGATTGAAACGAGCATTTGTTTCAAGAAGTTATTGTAAAAATCACAAGCTTCTACTTATCTAAAACTATACTTTTTCTGAAGTAAATAACTATAGATAATTGTAATTATAATAGTTATAAAGCGTGAAGGTGTGGGATAAAGTGTAAGAACATCAACCAATAATTTCATTGAAATATAACTAAGTAGTAAAGAGCCCATTCCTACAACAAAATATCTTATTATTTGTACCTTCCAACTTAGCGTACTTTGGTGAAATGTTATATACCTATTCAACAAAAAACCAGTGGTAAATGTTATAGGAAACACTATAAATAAAGATGCAATATGTGCACTAAAAACAACAAAATATAGGTTAACGTCTTGTTTTGATAATATAAAATTGTAACAAAAAAAGTATAGACAAATATCGAAAACTACATTGCTCCCGCCACAAACAGCATATCTGTAAGTTTGCAAAGGCATTATACGCCTGAACAAAAAGTAAAACGTATCAATAAATTTTGTAATGCTGTTTTTCATACTTTCAAAAGCGGGCAAATTTAGGTTTAAAAAATTAACCTTCACTTTGTTATTAACGCAAAATCAACATACTTTAACGTAATCCAATAATTCTGATTATCTTTAATACCAAGTAATTAACCAAATATTCCAAAAATGAAGCGATTATTACTCTTAGTAATACTGGCTTGCGTTAGTTGGAGCAGTGTTCCCCAAACTACTTCTAAGACTCTAGACAGCCTTACCACAATATTGGGCAGAACCCAAGATCCCATTGTCAAAATACCCCTAATTGAGAAGATTGCAAGTGCGTATGCCTTACAAGATCTTACCAAAGCGTTGGAATATACCCGAAAAGGTGTAAGAATTTCAGATAAATTAAAAAGCGCAAAGTGGCAACCCGTCTTTTACGAAATGCACGGCCGTAATTTTGCCAATTCCTTGCAATTGATTCAGCTTCATTTTACTTCAACAAAGCCGAAAAAGGGTATAAGGCTATTAACAACAAACGTGGTCAAGCCACAACATTTTTTAAAATTGCTTGGGTCCATAAAAAACGTGGCGACTTACAATCGGCGCTAGAAGCAGATTTAGCCGCTCTTAAAATGATGGAAGCGTTAGATGATAAAGAAGGAATTGCCGGTGCAAACGAACGATTATCTGAAGATGTTTTGCGGCAAGGGAGAAAAGAAGATGCACTGAATTATGCAAAAAAATCGATTGAAATTTCTGAAAAAAACGGTTTAAGCCAACAATTAGTGTATTCCAAAACCGCAGCTGGAGCTGCAACAATTGCTATGGGCAACGCGCAAGAAGCTTATACCTATTTTTCTGAAGCGCTTAATGAAGCTGAAAATTTGGGCTTTGACCCTATGTCCCTCTCCGATTTTTACAATAATAGAGGAAATGCCCTTAAAAGATTGAATAAATATGATGATGCGCTAGCAGATTACAAGAAAGTTGAAGCGCTTGCAACACAAGCAAACTATACGAATGCTATTAATACTGTATCGGCAAACTTGGGTGAAATAAATCTTTTATTGGGCAATTATGAAGCGGCATTACCCTATCAATTAAAAACCGTCCAGCTTCAGGAAGAAAGCGGAGATTTACCAAATTTACCAGAAAACTATATGCACATTAGCACGATTTATGAAAAGCTAGGCGACTATAAAACTGCACTTGCTTACCAAAAAAAATCGAGGATAATGAAGGATAGCATTTCTGCAGTGCAAAGCGATAAAGCAATGAGTGAGCTGTTAACTCAATATCAAACCGAAAAGAAGGAACAAACAATTTCTGCACAAACAGAAAAAATTACTGCACAGAAAAAAGCGAAAACCTTGTATATAATCCTTGCAGCTTTACTGGGCGTAATTCTCTTCGGAATGTTTTTTACGCTTCGTAATATATCTAAGAAAAGAAAAGCTCTTTCAATTCTTAATATTCAACTTGATGCTAAAAATCAACAAAATGAATTGCTGTTAAAAGAAATACACCATCGTGTAAAAAACAATCTTGAAATGGTTAAAAGTCTAATCGCGCTCCAATCCGCTCAATTAACTGATGAAGCAAGCAAGGACGCAATGTTGGCAAGCCAAAATAGAGTTCAAAGTATGGGGATTATTCACCAAAAACTATATCAAGGCGATACACTAGGAAGTATTGAAATGAAAGATTATTTTATTAATCTGGGTGAAGGAGTACTCGACACATTTGATGCCGATGATAAGGTAAAAATTGAGTGTGCAATGGATGTCCTAAATTTAGATGTAGACACTGCCGTTCCTGTCGGTTTAATCGTAAATGAACTACTTACAAACGCATTAAAATATGCTTTTCCAGAAGGTACCCACGGCAAAATAAATATTAGCTTAAAAACCGAAAGCAATGATTTGCAACTTAAGGTAACAGATAATGGTATTGGTAAAACGATAGGAGCACAACCAAAAGGAACAGGTTTTGGCACACAACTTATACAATTACTTACACAACAACTTAATGGTACCATTCAAGAAAATTACGACAATGGCACCGAAATTTTATTCAATTTTAAAAACTTTAGAGCAGCTTAATGAACAATCCCGTTAAGATATTAATAGTTGAAGATGAAATGATAATTGCAGCCAATATTTCCCTACAATTAAGCACCTTAGGCTATGAAGTTATCGGCATTTTACCACGCGGCGAAGAGGCAATTTCACATATAAAAATTGAAAAACCCGATATTGTTTTGCTGGATATAATGTTAAAGGGTGATTTGAATGGAATTGAAACAGCAAAATTAATTCAGCTGGAAAACGATATTCCAATAATCTATCTAACCGCAAATGCGGACGAAGAAAATTTTAACCGCGCCAAGGAAACAAAACCTTACGCCTTTATTTCAAAACCTTTTAAAAAATTAGATTTACAACGTGCAATTGAATTGGTTATTGAACGAAAAGAAGCCGAGCCATATTTAGAAAACGGACATACTTCAGAAAAAAGCCAAATTGAAAACTTAATATTAAACGACCGTATTTTCGTGAAGCACAATGAAAAGATGCTGAAAATAGATATAAAGGACATTCGCTATATTGAAGCAGACAGAAATTATTGTCGCATATTTTCATCCGACAGGGAATATCTTTTAGTAATGACTTTAAAGGATATTGATGAAAAATTACCGCAAAACCACTTTTTAAGAATCCATCGATCCTATATTATAAACCTTGCTCAAATAGACGAGATTGCCGGTACACACGTAGTTATCTCAAGAAAAGCCATCCCAATGAGCAAAGCTATGCGCAGCGAGTTATTAAAGCGATTACAAACTATTTAGAAATTTCACTATTTTATTCAAGATGCTTATAAATAGGTTATTTTGAAACAGAATCAATTATAATAGTTTGTTTGAATTCAATGAAACATCTACGGTCAATATTTATTCAATTTAAAATTTTGAAATAACTGTCGCTTTTCCGACTGTACTATTCTCTCTTCGGCAATTAAAATAGTTCCTTCGGACAAAATTAAGGCTTCTTCGTCCTAACTCACTTGTTTTCAATAGTTTCAGTTTGTAAATTGGTATAAACTAATAAATCTTATATCATGATTTCTACTACAGAATTAAAAAAAATGTACGGAGCACCAAATCAGGAAGGCTCTTATCTGGTAACCATTAAATTACCGTACCCTATGCGATTAGCTTGGGATAAACGTGTAGTTGTAAACCGAATGCGCTGCCATATTAATGTTGCAGATCAATTAACCAATATTTTTAAAGAAATTCTTGATCATTATGGAGAGCAAAGAATAAAAGAACTTGGAATTGACCTTTTTGGAGGTTGCTTTAATTATAGACAAATGCGAGGCGGATCAGATTGGTCTAGACACAGTTGGGGTGTTGCTGTGGATTTAGATCCAGAAAATAACCAGTTGCGCGCAGACTCAACTAAGGCAAAGTTTGCAAAACCAGAATATAAGCCAATGATAGACATTTTTTATAAATACGGCTTTGAATCCTTAGGAAGAGAAAAAAACTATGACTGGATGCATTTTCAAGTAAAGTCGCAACAATTTGCTGGTCTAGCTTAAAGACAAAAATCACAAGACTTTAGCATCAAATTTTATATCAGGCTATTTCCTTTAAAACAAAAATTGAACCTGTTTTTACTTCATTATCTGTTATAGATATTGATTTTCAATTCCCCAGAAGTATTCCCCAATATTTTTTTAACTCACTAACCAATTAAATTATGAAAATTATGAAAAGAGTACTTTTTTTAGGACTTGCAATAGTCCTTTCACTTACTGCTTGCCAACAACAAGAAAAACGATACACACAACAATCTCCTGAAATAGACACTTATAAAAAAGTGATTGAAGCCTACGAGAAACAAGACTGGGTAGCAATGGCAAGCTACTACGCAGATACTGCAAAAATAATGAATAATGTTCTTGAAGCAGAAGGCGTAAATATAGCAGACGAAATTGCGAATTATAAAGATGGTGCAACCTATTTTTCAAGTTGGGAGTATGTGGATGCAGACTCTGAATACGAAATGGTTGTAACCGATAAAGGTGAAACTTGGGTAAATTTTTGGGGAAATTGGCAAGGCACTTTAAAAGCCAATAATAAAACCTACACGCTTCCCTCAAGTATTACCGCTCAATTTGTTGACGGCAAAGTTGTAAAAGAATTTGGCTATTGGGATATTTCAAAAATAATGCTTGATATGCAGGCTTTAGAAGCAGAAAATACCCCTGCGGAAGAAGACGTAATTACTGCGGAAATATCTTCGCAAAATTAGGATCAATCTATAGACCTATCAAGTATTAAGGACTTGATAGGTCTTTAATCCCACAATTATGAAAACAGTAGGAATAATAGGCGGTTCAGGTTTTATAGGAAGTTACATTACTAAAAAGTTTTTGAAAGAAAACTACAACGTAAAAGTATCTGTAACCGATATTAAAAAGAGTGAAAAATACCAACACCTTTTTAATCTTGAAAATTCGGATAACTTAAATATAAGTCCTTTAAAGGTCGAAAATTTAGACGTTTTAAAAGATTTTATAAGCGATTGTGATGTTGTCGTACATGGCGGCACACCATTTCAGTTAGATTTTGAAAATGCCCAAAAAGAACTTTTTGACCCAACGATAAAAGGAACCGAAAATTTTTTGAAAGCCGTCAGCGAAACACTTTCAATAGAAAAGGTTGTAATAATAGCCTCTGTTGCTGCTTTTAATACCAATTTTCCACTTCCCGCAGGTGGAAAAACGCCAACTGATATTTTTTCTGAAAATGACAAACCCTTTATGAGTGAAGAAAGCCATCCGTATGCACAGGCAAAATTTATTGCCAACCAGGCTGTTAAAAAATTTATATCAGAAAATGCGAATCTTACTTTTGAGATTACTTCCGTTTCACCAGTTGGCGTAATGGGAAAATCACTTTCAAATAGAAAAGATTCTACCTCAACAGGATTACAATTTCTTCTGAAGAATAAAATAGCACCTAATCCATTTATAGAAATGCTGTATAATACAAACGCAGTATTTGCAATAGTTGATGTGCAAGATGTAGGAGAAGCTATTTATAAAGCAGCAACCATTTCAGGATTGCACGGAAAAAATTATTTGTTGAGTAGTGAAAGCTATCCAATTTCAGATTTAACGTTGATGTTGAATCATAAAATTCCCGAAAACAATCCTGCTATTATTTACAGAAATGAATTGGCAATAAACGATTTGGGAATGAAATTTATTCCAGTTCAAAAAACTTTAAATAATTATTCAAAGTAAAATCAAACAGAATATTAACCAAATAAATATACATAAAATGAAAACTTTTAAAACAACAATTCTGTCGGCAATAATGCTAATAGCTTTTATTTCCACAGCACAAAAAAAGAACGGAACAGTTTATTTAGAACATCCAGCTATAGACGTAGTGAATGATTTTGTAAAAGCCAGCGTTGCAGGGGACAAAGCAAAAATGGCAGATTTTTTAACAGAAGATTTTATTGCCTACAATGGCACATCAAACAACCTAAGCACCAAAGGAAGCAATAAAGAGGCATTCCTAAATACAGCAATGATGTATTTTGACCGCCTAGATTATTATAAAATTGAATCATTACCAGGATCCTACCCAGATGCAATAGAATATAAAAAAGACAACACAAATAATGAAATTACTGTACAAACCTGGGATGTTCTTAAAGGCGTGGATAAGCAAACAGGAGTAAAAATTGACGCTGCCGGGCACAGACTTTATACGCTTACCAAAGACAATAAAATTAAAATGATTATCAGCTACAGCAACAGTTCCGTAATAGACGAAATTAGAAATAGTTTTTCTAAAAGAAGAAATGGAATTATTTATAATAATCACGAAAACATAAATACTGTTCGAAAAATGATGTATGCTCTTGAGAAAAATGATTGGGACAAAATGTACAGCTTTTATGATACTGATGCAATATTCATAAATTCAAGTTCACCGACAATGGAGAGCAGATCATTAATCGAACAAAAAGTTGCGGACAAAAAAATTAATGAACTTTATGAAATTGTAAGTATAGACATGGTAGGATACCCAGATTATTTAGAATATGAAATGGGCAATTTAGGTTTAGTACAATCTTGGTGGAATATCAATCTGGTTCGAAAAGCAGATAAAAAGAAAATAGTGCTACCAATTTTCTATACAATGGAATTTAATGATGAAGGAAAAATTAATGCTGAAACAGCATATGTTAATGCTAAATTACTGGATTAGTCAACTAATTTTTATTTGTAATAAGCTCCCCAGTTAATTAAACAAAAAAATATCAACCAGTTCGCTAACTGCGAACACAAATCAAACATTATGAGAAAATTAATTTTTACAATGCTTTTATTGCCACTTTTAGCAATATCGCAAAGCAGTACGGAATACGGTGTGTTCGAAACTGCAAATCTAATTCCAAACCCTACACAAATAAGTCAATTTGAAAAAGGGTTAATGGAACACAACAAGAAGTATCACGGCGAAGGACCTTACGGAGTAAGAGTATATTGGGTTGCAAACGGTCCAAATACTGGAAGCTACCACTGGAGCATGGGACCATTTCCTTGGAGTGCATTAGACAATGGGCCTGCTGAAAAAGAAGGCCACGACGATGATTGGAACAAAAATATAGCTCCGTATTCAACAGCTACAAGCGGCCAAGAAAGTTACTGGCGCAGCCATCCAGAGCTTTCTCGTTTTCCAAAGGATTTTACCATAAAAAAAATGTCTGTAGATTATTGGGACATAAAAAGAGGGAAATATGACGATGCAATGAAACTGGTTGAAAAAGTAAATAAAGTTTACGCAGCAAAATCGCCCGATGAAACTTGGGGTATCTATACCAACGAATTTGGAAGCACCAAGGAAGGAAGAGATTTGGCCGTAATTTCATTTTTTGAAAAATCTGCTTGGCTGGGCCAGGACAATAGTATAGCAAAAAAGTATGACGAATTAAATGGTACAGGCAGTTGGGCTCAATTTATAAAAGATTGGATAGATGTAACCAATGGCGGTGAAACCGAAATTTGGATTTTCCGTCCAGACTTGAGCGGTATAAGTGGTGATGTAAAAGCAGCTCCACAAGAGTAAATTTTAAAGAAATGTGCGATATGGCTTTGCCGGATCGCACATTTTGTTTTATAGAAATCTTTTAAAGAATTGATTATGAAAACAAAAGAATGGTCTAAAAAAGAACTTAAAACATACATCTTATTATTGTGTGCAAAAGCAGATAATATTGAATCGATTGAAGAAATTGAATTTATAAAAACAAAGATTTCAGATAAAACATTTAGAAAAATTTATGCTGAATTTCAACAAGATGAAGAAGATTTGAGTTTCGAAAAAATTCAGGATTCAATCTCGCAACATGAGTATTCAAATTTAGAGTTATGCCAGATGAAAATTGAAATTAAAACAGTGTTTGCTGCAGATAGAAAAATACAAGTTTCAGAAAGTAATTTAGGTAGAATTCTAGATAATATCATTTATTGAAATAGTAATATTTCTGCGTTCAACAATATCTCAATACACAAAACAAAAAGAAATATAGAAAATTATGGAACAAGAATTAGAAAGTACACCGGCAAACAAAGTAAATAATCGTTTTAAGTACGAGTTAACTTTTAGCGGTGGCAATGCAGGGCATTGCGGGAAGATAGAAGGAGAATTTAAGATTTTTTATTACAATGGCCCTTTGGAAAGTAAATACGTTTGTAATACAGAAAATGGAAATTCTGTAAAAAGAAACCTATTAATTTTAGAAGATGTAGGTTTTATGGATCCAAAAACTCAAGAAACAGTGGATAACGAAACCCTTACCATTAAAAGAATCATTCCTAAAACAACAGCGGAGGCCGAACCAAATATGTAGACGTATAGTGATATAAAATTAGAAAGAGAAGAAGATACTGAATATCCACATTCTCTATTCAAGAAGCGCCTAGAAATTTCTTACGCTGAAGAAACACATCAATAAAATAATGACAATATAAATATGCACAACTATAATTAAATCATTAAAAACTAACATATTTTGTGTGATTTAAACAGCTAACAACTAATCATTAACCAAATTAAAAATGACAACAATAAAACTAATATTGGTACTAGCTTTTTTTACCATTTCAACAGCATTTGCCCAAAAAAGCAATATAGAAAAAGACCTGAAAATGTACGAACAGGTTTGGGACGACATTGTGAACAAAGGCCAAATAGACCTCATCAACGATAAAAATTTTGACCCAAATGTTGTTCAGATTAACAATACGGGGAATCTTTTAGGCATCGCAGATTTTAGAACCTATTACCAAAATTTCCTGACGGGATTTTCGGGAATAAAATTCACGGTAGTCGATGCTTTTGGACAAGGAGAAAAAATCGTGAAACATTGGCGATTTGAAGGCAAACACACAGGTGATTTCTTTGGCATTCCGCCTACTGGAAAAATTGTTGATGTTGAAGGTGTAACACTCGTAAAAATGAAAGACGGGCGGATTGCCCAAGAACAGGATTTTATGGACAACGGCATACTAATGCAACAACTGGGATTGGTTTCAAATCCAGAAAATGTAACTATAATAGACAATCTATACAAAGCATTTTCAAAAGGAGATGTTCCCGCAGTTTTAGGCCTTATGGATGAGAATATTGTTTGGTACGAGGCCGAAGGTAACGCTTTGGCAGATGGCAATCCGTACAAAGGTCCACAAGCAGTCTTAAAAGGAGTTTTTACACGTGTGATTGAAGGAAATGAATATTTCAATTTAAAGGACATACAACTGCATGATATGAGCAACAATCAAGTATTGTCAACCCTCCGTTATGATGGTAAAGTAAAGGAAACTGGGAAAACATACAATGCTCAAGCGGCACATTTATGGACACTAAATAATGATGGTAAAATAATTGCATTTCAACAATATGTAGATACCAATAAATTGGCAAATTCAGAAATGAAGTAATAAACCACGTATAAAATACAGAACTAAAGGTGTATATCTTTTTAAAATGCGCTAATGCAGATTAAGATGAAACAATCAAGAACTTTAGATGATTAAAAATAAATTTTCCATTAAAACCTTTTTAAAGTTGGCTATACCTATACAATTTATGATTATCCTACAATGTCCAACGGAGCGGTAAAACCAACCAATGCTATTTTTGAAAGAAATGACGAATGTGCTTCACTTTCAAAAACTGGACAAATTGGGCCAAATACTTATCAAGTTGAAGGTTGGTAATTAATGATAAAGTAATTCGGAACATTCATAAACAAATTATCCTTAACTTTCGGGTATACAATTAAAATAACCATAATGAAAAACACAATCTATTTCTTAGTCTTTTCAGTGTTCCTTCTTTTAAGCTGTGGAGAAAAACAAGAAAACGATAAAACTGAAACCGAAGGCAAATCAGCCTATTTTGATTATTCAAATAGCGATGACCAAATTACGGGCGGCATCAAAATGATTCCGATTTCCACCGCAAAAGGCACATTTAACGTTTGGACAAAACGTGTGGGAAACAATCCAAAAATGAAAGTTTTACTGCTACACGGCGGTCCGGGAGGAACTCACGAATTTTTTGAAAATTTTGATGGTTATCTTCCTAATGAAGAAATTGAATACATTTATTACGATCAGCTGGACAGTTATTATAGCGACAAGCCAAATGATTCTACACTTTGGACTACCGAACATTTTGTGGAAGAAGTAGAACAAGTTCGAAAAGCACTAAATCTTGACAAAGATAATTTTTACTTGCTCGGCCAATCTTGGGGCGGAATTTTAGCAATGGAGTATGCTTTAAAATATCAAGATAATCTGAAAGGATTAATTATTTCAAATATGGTGGCGAGCGCGCCAGAATATCAAAAATATGCCGATGAAGTTTTAGGCCCGCAGCTGCCGCCAGAGATTTATAAAGAAATTCAGGAAATGGAAGCTAAAGAAGATTTTGCAAATCCAAGATATACTGAACTTGTAATGAACAATTACTACACAAAACACATTTTAAGAAAACCTGTAGCAGAATGGCCAGAATTTATAAACCGCGCCTTTTCGCACCTTAATCCAGCAATTTATATTTATATGCAAGGCCATAGTGAATTTGGAATGACGGGCAATGCAACTTTAAAGAATTGGGATGTTTCCGCTAGATTAAAGGAATTAAGCGTGCCAACACTCATGATTGGGGGTAAGTATGACACAATGGACCCAAAATATATGGAGTGGATGAGTACCGAAGTTCAAAAAGGACGGAGTTTAACAGTTAATGGCGGGCACGTTTCTCAGTACGATGATGCAGAAGCTTATTTTTCTGGATTAATAAAGTTTATAAAGGATGTTGACGAAGGAGAGTTTAAATAAAATTATAAATGTAACTTGACATCAGCCTTTAGACCGAGACTTTTGGTTTAAAGGCTTTTTTCACTACTTTTTATTTTAGTTGCCTAGACGTTAGAATTTTAATAAAATTACTCAACAAAATATTGTTAACGCTAATTTAAAACAAACACAAATAGCTACTTTTATCCAGCTATGAAAGTTTACAAAAAGGGAAAAACATTCAACTTTAAAAGATATAAAATCGCAAATACTTTTGCTGTTATATTATTATTTTCATTCAATTTTAGCGCTGCCTTTGCTCAAAATGTAAAAGCTTTTGTAACAGATGAAATTGGAAATCCAATTGCAAGTGTTTCAGTTCTAGAAAATCAAAAGAAAATTGGAGTTACAAATTATAAAGGAGAATTTATAATCTCAGAAAACTTTAAACTTCCATTAAAACTTCAATTGTCGCATCCGAATTTCTATTTAAAGGATATAACACTAATTGAAAATTTACAAACTTTTGCACTTTCCAAATTACTTCAAAATGAAAATTTAAATGAAGTTGTTATTTCTGCAAATAGGAATTTAAATCAAGCCAAAAAGGACACTTTAATTTCTACATCCGTAATTTCAGCAGAGAAATTAAACGAATATAGCCCGGTGGATGTTGTTGCAGCAATTAATGAAACGCCCGGAGTTTACATACAAAGTGGCGCAATTAACACTAATAGAATTACTATTCGTGGGGTTGGCGCTCGTACGCCATTTGGCACTAATAAAATACGTGCATATTTTAATGGGATACCTATTACAAACGGCGCTGGCGAAACTTCGATAGATCAATATGACCCTGAAAATCTCAGCGAAATTATAATTTTAAAAGGTCCAAATTCGCCACTTTATGGCAGCAGTCTAGGCGGTACAATTTTATTGACTTCAAAAGCTGTCGAAAATGGCGTGACGGAAGTGCGGACAAACAACACATTTGGTTCGTATAATTTTCTGAAAAACACAGTTAATGTTGCAACTGCTTCACAAAACATTTCTTTGAATATAAGTTACAATAAATTGCAAACAGATGGCTTTAGGGAAAATAATACTTACAACAGAGAAGGTATTTTAATAACTTCAAATTACAAAATAAACTCCGATAATACATTGGGATTATTATTACAATATGTAGATGATTTTGCCCAAATAGCAAGCTCTCTCAGCATATCAGATTTTGAAAACAACCCAACCAAAGCCGCATTTACTTGGGCACAAGCCAAGGGCTTTGAAGCAAATAAAAATACGTTGGCAGGAATTTCTTATACGCATCGGTTTTCAGAAAATTTTACAAATAATAGCAATATTTTTTACAACTATTTAGACCATTATGAACCACGGCCTTTTAATATTTTAGATGAATTTACAAACGGTTTTGGCGCTCGAAGTGTTTTTACAACGGATTTTTTAGCTTTTAAAAAGCGAATTGAAATTAATTTTGGAGGCGAATTTTACAAAGATTTTTACAATTGGAAAACAATTGAAAATAGATACGAAAACAATGACGGCAATGGCAGTTTAGAAGGCGAGCTGCTTAGCGACAATCGCGAAACAAGAAATAATTTAAATGTTTTTGGTACGCTTGCAGTACCAATTTCTAAAAATTTGAATGCGCAACTTGGTTTTAATTTCAACCAGACATCGTACGACTTCGAAGATAAATTTAATGCAGACGAAATTAACGAAAATGCAAAGCGAACTTTTGAACCGATTATTGCACCAACACTAATATTAAATTATAAAATTAAGAAAGATAATAATCTGTACTTCAGTTTTGGTCGCGGTTTTAATTTTCCTTCAATTGAAGAGACATTAACGCCTGAAGGTGTTATAAACGCGGAACTCGGCCCAGAAAAAGGTTTCAATTTTGAAGTAGGAAATACTGTATATTTCTTGAACAGAAAACTAAGCCTGAAATCATCAATTTACCTTTTGAATATAAGCGATAAATTGGTGGCAGAACGCGTTGCTGAAGATCAATACATTGGCAGAAATGCTGGAAAAACAAGACATTTAGGGTTTGAGTTTAGTGCCAATTACAATCTCTTGATTTCTGAAAATATAAGCCTTCTTCCCTATTTCAACTTTGAATATAATCAACATAAATTTATAGATTTTTTGGATGATGATGCAGACTTTTCGGGAAATAAACTAACTGGCGTACCAGATTTGAAGATGAACGGCGGATTAGGTTTAAATATTTACGGAATCAATTTGAATACAAATTTTCTACACATTGGCAGTATTCCACTTAATGATGCAAACACGCTGTTTAGTTCGTCGTATACAGTTTTAAATACAAAAATCTCATTTCAACACAACCTAAGCAAGAATTTTCAATTTGAAATAAATGCAGGAATAAATAATTTTACGAATGAAAAATATGCTTCGTCTGTATTGATAAATGCGGTGGGTTTCGGTAATTCAGAACCTAGATTTTATTATCCGGGAATGCCAATAAATGGTTATGGCGGCTTTAAATTAATTTACACTACAAACTAAAAAAAAGTTGCAAATTTTGAAGTGATAGATTTTATTTTAAAACAATTTTCAGCAAAATCGTTAAAAATAAACTAAACTTTTAAAACGAATCTCCACCCCATTTTTGAAATGTCTATTTTTAATAAAAATATTATTACTTATGAAAAATCTTTTCTACCTATCTACTCTATTATTGTTTGTTACCGTTATTTCTTGCAAAAACAATAAAGAAGCAACCGAATCTGAAACTGCAATGAACACTGATGTTTCAATTAACGATACAGTGCAAACTGCAATTGGTCCATTGGTATTACCTAAACCGTACGCAACAGAAAGTGCCAGAAATGGGAATAAATTAGTAGACTGGCCTGAAGGAAAGATGCCAATAGTGCCCGAAGGATTTACGGTAACAAAATATGTTGAAGATCTAAAGGAACCAAGATGGACATATGTAGGTGAAAATGGCGATATGTTTGTAGCAGAAAGTAAAAAAGACAGAATTATAATTTTGAGAGATGCCAATAATGATGGTGAATTTGAAGTACGCGAAACATTTTTGGACGGCTTAGATAGACCTTTTGGAATGTTGATAATTGACAATACTTTTTACGTTGCCAACCAAAGCGGCGTTGTAAAATATTCCTATAAAGTAGGACAAACTTCTCTCAATAGTTCAGAAGGAAAGCAAATTGTAGATCTTCCAGCCGATGGTTATAACAACCACTGGACACGAAATATTATTACGAATAAATTAAAAAACAAACTATACATATCCGTAGGTTCGGCAAGTAACGTTGGCGAACACGGGATGGATAACGAAATACGCCGCGCTAATATTCTTGAAACAGATTTAGATGGTAATAATGAAAAGGTATTCGCGAATGGATTAAGAAACCCCGTTGGGATGGATTGGAATCCAACCACAGGCGAACTTTGGACGGCTGTTAACGAACGTGACGAGTTGGGTGATAATTTGGTGCCAGATTATATAACAAGTGTAGAAGAAGATGGATTTTATGGCTGGCCATATTCTTATTTTGGACAACTTTTAGATCCAAGATTAGAAGGTAAAGGTGCAGATTTGGTTGCCAAGGCTATCATACCAGATGTTCCTCTTGGATCTCATACAGCTTCATTAGGACTGGCTTTTAATGTAGGCAACAACTTTCCAGAAAGATATAGAAATGGTGCTTTTGTTGGCCAGCACGGCTCTTGGAATCGTGCCGTACTTTCGGGTTATAGAGTAGTTTTTGTTCCTTTTATAGATGGAAAACCAGCAGGACAGCCTGAAGATTTTCTTTCAGGTTTTATTTCAGATTTAGATAAAAGTCAAGTATATGGAAGACCAGTTGGCGTAACATTTAACCAAGCTGGCGATTTGTTGATTAATGATGATTCTGGTGGGATCATTTGGAAAGTGAGCGCATTGAAAAAGTAGGCAGTCTCAGGTGGCAGTTTGTAATTGCTAAAATTGTGCAGTAATTAAATATCTCGTTTAGAATTTCTGACTAAAGACTTTTCTAAAGCTCCACAACACTACTCTGCAGAATCCATTTGCCTTCAACATTCACACTTTCAGTAACACGTAATTTATTGGGTCCAGATTTTTTGATAACATCAATCAACTTTATGTTTTTATGGATTGCTGTATTTATGTACAAAGCTGGCAAGAGTAATTTATTGTTTTCTGCATCAAAAACGTACAAACTTTTTGAATTCGGTTTGTAGCTCCAAAAACCTATTTCATCAGATTGGTCGCCGTTTAGATCTTTTAGATTATCTAAACTTGAATTATAAACATCTTCAACTGTAATTGGCGCAATTTGTTTATTGCTGAAATAAATGATGCTTTTGCAACCATCTTTACAATAAATTGAATCCGTTTTTGCACCTTCAGCTACATCAGTAATTTGTGGATTTTCAATATAAGCGTATTCAGCTAAACCGTCTCCGTTAAAGTCGCCATATAATCTAGGAGATTTATTTCCCAACTCGTTCAATTCACTTTTTTTTGGAAAAATTGGTGCATCTTGATTTTTAGCGTTTTCTTGAAGCCCTTCACGAAGGATTCTAAATTCTCCATTTTTATAAATCAATGACAAAAAAGATGGAAATGTAGCTTTCTTATCTCCATACTTAACGGTTTTCGAAAATGTAACAAGAAAACTTCCTTCTTCTTTTTCAATTGAAATATCGTCCTCATTTACAGTTTGTTGATAATCTGGAAATTGATTAAAAAGTCTCATCTTATCAATTTGTACCTGCTCTTTTGTAAGTTCTGTACCGTAATATTGCACCCTATCCATATAATCTTGTTTTAGGTACGAATTTTTAACTGCAGTATGGGTTTGGCTCCATTGCAATACAAACCTTTTAATTTCTTTTTCTCCTTTTGGATCTATCTCATTGCAAGCAGTAAAAACGGTTATTGCAAGAAAAATTATAGTAATATATTTCATTAAAATCAATCAATTTTTTGAACATTAAAGATACACTTTTTTAAACTGTTGAAGATTTATAACGGATTTCAAAACGAAAATTTAATTGTAATTTATTGCGTATTTAAAAGCACTTAAATAGTACTACAACTGAATTTTTAGTAATTTTACACCTCACAAATTTTAAAAAAAGAAATTATGGGCGTTGGTGCTATGGTTATTGGAACTATTATTTTATGTGTAGGTTTATTAGTGCTTGTAGAAATTGTTGAACGTATAAAATAGTTTTTCCGCCAATCTTTAGGCCTTATTACCTAAAATAAGTATTTTAATTAATCTTATTTCAAAAAATTAAAAAAGGAGAACAACTACTGAAATTTCAATAGTTGTTCTCCTTTTTGTTTTAGAATTTTTAATTATTAATTTATTCCTCTCGCCTTTAACATTGGCCCAATTACGGGCTTAGCACCTCGCCAATTTTCATACATTTTTTCTAAGTCCTGAATATTGCCTTGCGAGATTACCATATCCCTAAAGCGCTGGCCGTTTTCACGCGTTAAACCACCATTATTTTCAAACCAATTGTAAGCGTCGTGATGTAACATTTCTGTCCAAGAATAGCTGTAATAACCTGCCGCGTAACCGCCTGCAAAAATATGTGAGAAATAGGTGCTTCGGTATCTTGGCGGCACGCCGTTTACAACATCTAGTTTTGTTTTGTTTAATGCTTGCTTTTCAAATGCATCAACATCATCAATTTTTGTATTGGCAGTAATTGTGTGCCATTGCATATCTAAATTTGAAGCTGCAAGATTTTCGGTTAAGCTATACCCTTGATTAAATGTTGCCGATTTTTTAATCTTATCTAACAAAGCCTGTGGAATTATTTCACCCGTTTTGTAGTGTACCGCATAATTCTTCAAAATATCTGGATAGGTTGCCCAATTTTCATTGAATTGTGAAGGAAACTCTACAAAATCCCTAGCTACTGCAGTTCCCGAAAGCGATGGATACGTTTGGTTTGCAAAAAAGCCGTGCAAGGCGTGTCCAAACTCATGAAACATTGTTGTTACGTTATCAAATGTAATTAACGCAGGTTCACCATCTGCGGGTTTATTAAAGTTGCAGACATTGTAAATTACTGGTTTTTTATTGTACAATTTACTTTGCGTTACAAAATTAGACATCCAAGCACCACCTCTTTTGCTCGGTCTTGCATAAAAATCTGCATAAAACAAACCTAACGGTGATCCATCTTCTTCAAAAAGTTCGTAAACCCAAACGTCTTCATTATAGGTTGGAATATCTGTTCTTTGTTTAAACGTAATACCATATAATTTTTCAGCAGCGTAGAAAACACCTTTTTCCAAAACAGTTTTCATTTCAAAATAGGGCTTTATTTGGTTTTCATCTAAATCGTACTTCGCTTTTCTAACCATTTCGGCGTAATAATTCCAATCCCAAGGTTCAAGTGTAAAATCTTGTCCTTTACTATTAATCATTTTTTGAATTTCATCTGCTTCTGCTTTTGCCTTTGCAGTTGCAGCAGGAATTAATTTATTGAAAAATGATTGAATATTATCAGGTGTTTTAGCCATTGTTTTTTGAAGGCTCCATTCTGCATAATTTTTAAAACCTAATAATTTTGCTTTTTCAGCACGCAAAGCCACTAATTCCTCAATAATTGCACTTGTATCATTTGCACCTTGGTTTGCCCTATTAAATGCGGCTTTAAATAATTTTTCTCGACTCGCTCTATTTTCCATAGTTTGCAATAAAGGTTGTTGTGTAGTATTATTCAAGGCAATTTTATAGCCATTTCCATCTTTATTTTCCAACCCTTTTAAATCGGCATCGTTCAATCCCGCCAAGTCTGCTTTATTATTAAAAGTTACGGCACCATCATTATTTGCCGCTAAAAGTGTTTTACCAAATTTGGTTGTTAAGGTTGCTATTTTGGTATTAAAATCTTTCAATTTATTCTTATCCTCTTCCGAAAGATTTGCTCCTGCAATAGTAAAATTTTTATAATTTTCTTCCAGTAATTTCAAAGACTCGGCATCAAGATTTAAAGAATCTTTTTTATCTTGAAGAATTTTAAAACGCTGGAATAACGTGTCATTTAAATAAATAGCATCATTTAAGGAAGCAAATTCAGGAGACATTTCTTCATCTATCTGCTGTAATGTTTCGTTTGTATCTGCGCTTACCAAGGCTCCAAATACCTGATTTACCTGTTTTAATGTGTTTCCACTTTTTTCGAGCGCTAAAACCGTGTTTTCAAATGTTGGGTCTTCTGTATTATTTGCAATTTCATCGATTGCAGCACGCTGCAGTTCTATTCCTTTTTTCAAGGCTGGCTTAAAATGTTCAACTTTAATGTTTGAAAAATCTGGTGCTGAATAAGGCAGTGTGCTTTCAACAAGCAAGGGGTTTTCGGATGAATCGGTATTCATTTCATTAGCACTTTTATCAGTTGAATTTTCTGTTTTTGAATCCTTGCAAGAAGTTATTGTTAGTAGGATTAAGGTGGAATAAATTAAAAGTTTCATTCTAAAGAATTATATAGTTTAGGTTAATATTCAACGGCAATATGCAGTTGGAATATTTAAAATGTGAGTAAATTTAAATAATCTTTTGAAGAATGCCTGTTAAAATTGAGAATGGTAATTCAATCAAAAAGTCACAAATATCTCATTACATAATCAAAAATGTGCAAACTTTAATTTTCAATTTTAAAAACTGAACTTTATAAGTTTCTTAACTCGCCGAAATTTCAAAAGGTCTAATTTGCAATAAAAATTTAAATTGAAAAAAATAATTCTCCTCGCCTTGTCTTCAATTACATTATTAAGCTGCGCTACTAAAAAAATTAAAGATCTTCGTTATCTGCAAAACTTCAACATTGCCAATGCAGATGAGCCAAAAATAAATGTATTTGTTCCAAGAAATACATCGCAAAAAAATCTGCCTGTTCTAATATATATTTACGGCGGAAACTGGAATAGTGGCAAAAAAGAAATTTATGGTTTCTTTGGAAGAAATTTTGCGAAGAAAGATGTAATTACTGTAATACCCGATTATACGCTTAGCCCAAAAGCCAATTACGATGATATGGCAAAGCAAGTTGCACAAGCCATTACCTGGACAAAGAATAATATAGCTGAATATGGCGGAAATGCAAACAATATTTTCTTAACTGGTCACAGTGCCGGCGGACATTTAGCCGCATTAGCCGTAATGAATCCGAAATATAGAATTGACGAAAAATCTATTTCGGGCATAATTTTGAACGATGCGGCAGGTTTGGATATGAAACATTACTTAGAAGGAAACCCACCAACTAATGGAAACGATTACTTAACAACTTGGACGGATAATCCTGAAAACTGGCGCGATGCAAGCCCAATTTATTTTTTAAATAAGGACACACCACCGTTTTTAATTTACGTTGGCAATAAAACGTATGAAAGTATAAAAGTTGCAAATTCAAGATTTTTAAAGGAGTTGTTGCCATTGCAGGTAAATGTTAAGACAATCCGACCAAATAAAAAACACATACCGATGATTTTACAATATTTTTGGCCGTGGAGTAAGCGATTTGATGAAATTAAAACTTTTATTGATTCAAATTAATCAAGCAACAAATCCATTTTCTTTGGCGTGTTTTAAGGCATCGTTACTGTGGGCTACGAATAAAACAGGCGTGGTTTTATAGTTTTCATAAAGACCTTTTACCCTAAGCATTTTTTTTGAATGCTTTACATCCCGCAAATAAATTGCTAGAATCCTGTCCGGATAATTTTCGGCAATTTCCATATAAATGTCTGGATCGTGCTCGCCACTATCCCCAATTAATATGAAGTTTAGATTTTTGTAAGCAACCAATAAATTAACTATTTCTCTTTGCTTTTGCGGTTTTTCGGGTTTATACTTTTTTGCAAAAGGATTTACAAAATCACGAAGTAGAATGGGTCCTTTGGGAAATTTATTTGCTTTCAAAAAGAATTCAAGATACAGATATAAGTTCCAAGGACTGTGACTTACGTAAAAAATTGGGTTGGCATTTTTACCAGAATTTCCTAAGTGAAGTTTCTCATATAATTCTGCGGCGCCTTCCAAAGGCAATCTTTTTTCCGCACGTTTTAATAATGTATTTTTTGCTACCCGCCATTTAAATCTTGAGGTTAATCCAGTATGTAAAATGGTATCGTCAATATCACTGATAACTCCGTATTCAATTTCTTCTGAAGGGATTAAAATTCTACCTTTAAATACGTTTTCGTTATTTATTTTTCTTCCGAAGTTGTAATTTTTATAAGATATAATGTATTCAATCCATCCTTCTTCATCGGTTAAACTGCGTAAGTTTTCAATTTTTTTATCAATTAAAAAATAGCCTTCATCATCTGTTTCTGTATCAATTTTGATTCCGTTGGGTAGGGTAAATGTTAGCGGCGTATTTTTAATTTCATCTGTTTCAAAACGTTTGTATGTATTTATCAAAAGCGAAAAAAATCCTTTTTTTGAAAGATCGATTCCTTCATCTTCCAAGGCTCTTCCTTTTACATACAAATGGTTTTCAGTCCCATAACTTTGAAATGTGATAATTTGTAACGGATCTTTTTTAATGAAATTCATATGAAACAAGATACTAAAATTTGGATATTAAAAAACCTGTCAAATTTTGAAAACCTGACAGGTTTGGAATTTATTTTGAATAAATAATCAAAAATTGATTTACTCTTTATCTTTTATTTTAATCTTCATATCTTCAACATCCTTCAACATATCTCTTACTTCATCTTCAGTACCGGAAAAAGATTTCTTCTCAATAGTAGTATTACCATTAACGGTTCTTCTAATTTCAACATTTGCGGTAACTTGATCATTACTGTCGTTATTAAGCATTTCAACAAATGTTTCAGTTTTGTTATTTAATCCTGAACCATCAACTATGTAATTTCCATCATTGTTAATTAGGTTAACTTGCTTTTCTGTTAAAATGATTTTATTTCCATTGGCATCAATCATATAAACTTCGGAAGCAGAAGTTGGATTTTCAGAAATTTCACTTCCTTCTGAATGTCCGCCTAAAATTGGTGCAATTACAAGACCAATTAAACACGTAAGTTTAATTAAAATATTCATTGAAGGACCTGAAGTATCTTTGAAAGGATCGCCAACAGTATCTCCAGTTACAGCTGCTTTGTGAGCATCAGAACCTTTGTAAGTCATTTCACCATTAATAAGAACTCCAGCTTCAAAAGATTTTTTAGCGTTATCCCAAGCGCCACCAGCATTGTTCTGGAAAATTGCCCAAAGTACACCACTTACGGTAACACCTGCCATATAACCACCCAACATTTCGGCGATTGCTAAATGGTTCATTCCAAAAATCATTGGCAAAAATGCAATTACTAAAGGAAAACCGATGGTCAATACACCAGGCAACATCATTTCTTTTAATGACGCTTTTGTTGAAATAGCAACACATTTATCATATTCTGGTTTTCCGGTACCTTCCATAATTCCTGGAATTTCACGAAATTGTCTTCTTACTTCATTTACCATTTGCATTGCAGCTTTTCCAACCGCATTCATAGCTAATGCAGAGAATACTACGGGAACCATACCACCTACAAAAAGCATAGCCAAAACTGGAGCTTTAAAGATATTAATACCGTCAATACCCGTAAAAGTTACATAAGCAGCAAATAATGCTAAAGAAGTTAAAGCAGCAGAAGCAATTGCAAAACCTTTACCCGTTGCAGCCGTTGTGTTACCAACAGAATCTAAGATATCTGTACGTTCACGAACTATTGGTTCTTGCTCGCTCATTTCGGCAATACCACCAGCATTATCACTAATTGGTCCAAATGCATCAATTGCAAGTTGCATAGCCGTTGTAGCCATCATTGCTGATGCAGCCAAAGCAACACCATAAAAACCAGCAAAAGCATACGATGCCCAGATTGCTCCAGCAAATAATAAAACTGAAGGAAAAGTTGAAATCATCCCCGTTGCTAAACCAGCAATAATGTTGGTTCCTGCTCCAGTTGATGATTGTTGAACTATTTTTAAAATCGGTTTTTTACCTAAACCTGTGTAATATTCTGTTACAGATGAAATTACTGCTCCAACTACCAAACCAACCAAGGTTGCGTAGAAAACGTTCATTGATGAAATTTCTTTTAAACCTTCACCAAAAAAGTTCATATTCATAGTTTCTGGAAGCATCCATTTTACAAGACCAAAACAAGAAACTGCAACAAGCGCTATTGAAACCCAGTTTCCTAAGTTTAAAGCTCCCATAACTTGCGATTCTTTCGCATCATTACTTTTTATTTTTACAAGCATTGTACCTATTATCGAAATAATAATACCCACACCTGCAATTGCCATTGGCAATAAAATTGGGCCAATTCCGCCAAATGCGTCATTTATTGCCCCGCCCATATCTTTAATTACGTAGTTACCCAAAACCATTGCAGCCAAAACTGTTGCAACGTAGCTACCAAATAAATCGGCACCCATACCAGCAACATCACCTACGTTATCACCTACGTTATCTGCAATGGTAGCAGGATTACGTGGATCATCTTCTGGAATACCAGCTTCAACTTTTCCAACTAAATCTGCACCTACATCGGCAGCTTTTGTGTAAATACCACCACCTACACGTGCAAACAATGCAATAGACTCCGCTCCAAGAGAGAAACCAGCTAATGTTTCAAGTACGATGGTCATATCCATTGTATTAGTCCAAACGCCACCCATAAAAAAGTGGAAGAAAAAGATAAAGAAAGCCGTTAATCCTAATACCGCAAGACCTGCAACACCAAGACCCATTACAGTACCAC
>JBBSOK010000011.1:0-37116 GCA_038259825.1 Flavobacteriales bacterium | reverse complement strand
TTTTGGATATGCACGTTATATTTTACCTAATACAAGTGCCTCAAATGCTGGACTTTCACGCGGCGATGTTTTTAATGAAGTAAACGGTACGCAACTTACGGACAGCAACTTTTCAGAATTATTAAATCCAGATAGTTATACTATTGGTTTAGCAACATTTGATGGTACAACCATAACTTCTACTGGCGAAACTGCAGATCTTATAAAAACACAATACACAGAAAATCCAATCTTTCTTTCAAGAACGTTGGATATTCAAGGACAAAAAATTGGCTATTTAATGTATAATTCTTTTACAGGGAATTTTAATAGTCAATTAAATAGTGCTTTTGCACAATTTCAAAACGATGGCGTTACAGAGTTAGTTTTAGATTTACGTTATAACGGAGGTGGAGCTGTTAATACAGCGAAAGGCTTATCTAGTATGATAACAGGACAATTTGAAGGACAATTATATTTTAAGGAGTTTTGGAATGCAGACAGGCAAGCAGATTTTGCAAAGGATGCTTTTTTTGAAAATACGCTAGATGGGCAAGCTATTAACAGCTTAAATCTTACACGCGTTTATGTGCTCACAACAAACAGTACCGCTTCTGCAAGTGAATTGGTTATAAATACGTTGAGCCCTTACATTAATGTAGTTCAAGTTGGGTTAAATACTACCGGAAAATTTCAGGCTTCTATTTTATTGTATGATGCGCCAGCACCTAACTTTAGTAGGAATCAAGCAAATATAGGCCACAAATATGCAATGTTACCTTTAGTTTTTAAAACAGCAAATAGCGTAGGCTTTACAGATTATATAGATGGTTTGGTGCCAGATATTGAAATACGTGAAGATTTTAGCAATTTAGGACAATTGGGCGATCCAAATGAGCCATTGTTAGCAACAGCTTTAGCTGATATTTTTGGAACTCCAAAACCACTGCAACGAAGTAATTTAAATTTAGAAGAAATTTCTGAAAGTAAAGCTAATTCGCCAATATATCAACGTATGGTTGCTGAAAAATAACCATCAATTCAGTTCCAAATTTAAATTTTACAGTTTGATTATAAATAAAATCAGTCCACCTTTTTGGATGAAACGTTTTCTATTCCTTCTTCTTTTCATTGGAATAACTATTTCTTGCAAAGACAATCAAAGTGAACAAAAAACGGAAGATTCTATTTCTAATAATCTTTTAGTTTCAGATTCAATTTCCAATATTAAATATGCCAACAGCTTTACAATTTCAAATTATAAAGGCTATAAAATAATTGAAATTACAAACGCGTGGCCAGGCGCAACAAAACAATTTAAATATGCTTTGGTTGAAGAAAATGGCAAACTTCCACCAGATTTAGAAGTGGATGCAGTTGTAAATATTCCTTTGCAAAATATAGTAGTAACCTCAACAACACATATTCCATCTCTAGAAATGTTGGATGTTGAAAATACCTTGATTGGTTTTCCAAATCTAGATTATATTTCTTCAGAAAAAACTAGAAAGCGAATTAATGCTAATGAAATTAAGGAACTCGGTCGAAATGAAGATATAAATACCGAAGTTTTAATTGAACTTAATCCAAAATTAGTAGTTGGCTACGGTATTGATAATGAAAATACCACTTTTAAGACAATTCAAAAAGCTGGAATTCCAGTTGTCTATAATGCAGATTGGACTGAAACCACACCTCTCGGCAAGGCAGAATGGATCAAGTTTTTTGGCGCGTTTTATGGAAAAGAAAAATTAGCAGACAGTCTTTTCAATAAAATAGAAGAAGATTACAATTCCGCCAAAAAATTGGCATTAACTGCAGAAACGAAACCAACAGTTTTAAGTGGAGCATTATATAAAGATGTTTGGTATATGCCGCAAGGCGACAGTTGGGGCGCACAGTTTATAGCTGATGCCAACGGGAATTATCTTTGGAAAGATTCTAATGGCACGGGAAGTTTATCACTAAATATAGAATCTGTACTTGAAAAGGGAAAAAATGCTCAATTTTGGATTGGTCCGGGACAATTTTCCAGTCTCAATCAATTAAAAGAAGCAAATAGTGTTTATGCTAATTTTAATGCCTTTAAAAATAAAAACGTATTCAACTTTACAAAGAAAAAGGGCGAAACTGGCGGCGTTATATATTATGAACTTGCTCCAAATAGACCAGATTTAGTATTAAAGGATATTATAAAAGCACTTCATCCCGAATTATTACCAGATTACCAACCGTATTTTTTCAGTAAATTGCAGTAATGCAGACCAGCCAAAACTTCAGCACATTATTTCTAATTTTAAGTGTTTTGTTGGGTGTTATGTTGCTTTTAAACATTTCACTTGGCTCTGTTGGCATACCAATTAGTGAAATCTTAACTGCACTTTTTGGAGGTGATACACGTTCAGAAAGTTGGAAATATATAATTATCGATTATCGTTTACCAAAAGCTATAACAGCAATAATAGCAGGCGGTGGCTTGGCAATTTCTGGATTATTAATGCAAACCCTTTTTAGAAATCCGCTTGCAGGTCCTTTTGTACTTGGTTTAAGCAGCGGAGCAAGTTTAGGTGTTGCTTTATTAATAATGGGTGCTGGCCTCTTTGGTGGTTTAATAGGCAATGCATTAGTTAGTCCTTATAGTTTGGTAATTGCTTCTGCGCTTGGTAGTTTTCTCGTTTTGCTGGCAGTTTTAGCAATTACACTTCACATAAAAGATACAATGGCAATATTAATAATAGGTTTAATGTTTGGTAGCGTAACTGCAGCAGTTGTTGGCGTTCTCTCCTATTTTAGTAATGCGGAGCAATTACAACAATATATTTTTTGGAGTTTTGGAAGTTTGGGAAATCAATCTTGGTCGGGAATTTTAATATTATCTGTCTGTTTTTTCTTTGGAAGTGTTTTGGCGTTTTTCAGTGGAAAATCTTTGAATGCTCTGCTGTTAGGAGAAAACTACGCAAAAAGTATGGGTCTGCACATTAAAAGTACAACGCTTTTAATAATCTTAGCAACAAGCATTTTAGCTGGCGGTATAACAGCCTTTGTTGGACCGATTGCTTTTGTCGGGCTTGCCGTTCCGCATATTACCAGACAATGCTTTACAACTTCAAACCATTTTGTTCTTTTACCAGCAGTCATTTTAATGGGCGCAGTTTTAATGCTGTTTTGTGATACAGTCGCCCAATTACCTTTTTCTGAATATACCTTACCCATTAACGCTATAACTTCCCTAATTGGTGCGCCAGTTGTTATTTGGCTATTAGTTAGAAAACGAAAATTATTTTTTTAATGGCGGCCGAAGAAAAAAATATCGTTTTGGAAGTAATCGACTTGTCCGTTGGTTATTTGGCTAAAAAGTCAACCATTGAGGTTGCGAAAAATATATACTTAAAAGTTGAAAAAGGTGAACTAGTTGGTTTGGTTGGTGCAAATGGCGTTGGTAAATCTACATTGTTGCGAACATTGGCCAATATGCAACCTAAATTGAAAGGAGAAATTTTATTCAGCGGAAAAAATATTGAAAATTTTACATCTTTAGAATTGGCTCAACAATTAAGCATTGTTTTAACCGATCCACCAGCGTCAAAAAATCTTTCAGTTTTAGAGCTAGTATCGCTTGGCAGACAGCCGCATACAAATTGGATGGGAACGTTTTCTGAAAAAGATAACAAGGAAATTACGTTTGCTATAAGTGCCACTCAAATTGAAAATATTCAACACAAAAAATGTTTTGAATTAAGTGACGGACAGCTACAAAGAGTAATGATTGCAAGAGCTTTAGCGCAGGATACCTCTATAATTTTCTTGGATGAACCTACTACACATTTAGATTTATACCATCGCGCTTATATCTTGAAATTATTAAAAAATCTTGCAAAAAAAACAGAAAAAACTATTCTATTTTCAACGCACGAAATAGATCTTGCAATTCAATTAACCGATAAAATGATTGTAATGGACAAGCAGGAAGTTTTTTATGACAGTCCGTGTAATTTGATTGAAGCAAAAAGATTTGATGTTCTTTTTCCACCAGAAACTATTGAATTTGATGGCAAAACAGGACGATTTTTAATCCGTGGTTAAAAAGAAGCCATTCAAAATAGCGTTGTATCTTTAAAGCTTTAATATATTATTCAATATAAAAAATAATTCAATTGGATCAACTTTTCATCTATTTAATACTTGGTGTTATTGCGCTTTTATTTGGTTTTTTCTTAGGCAATTTTTTTGCGCGGCTTAAAAATAAAAGCGAGACCAGTAAATTGGAAGAACGATTAATGCAATCTAATCTTCAACAAGAAAAATTAGAGATATCATATAAAACGGATTTAGAAGAAAGGGAAATTAAAAAATTACAGCAGGATCAAAAGTTTGACACAATTGTAAAAGAATTAAATCTTGAAAAAGAAAAGATTAGAAATGAAAAAGAAACGCTACATATTGAACTTACTAGAAAAATGTCCGATTTTGAAAATCTTTCAAATAAACTAAAAGAACAGAAAGTTGATGTAGAAAGATTGCAGGAAAAATTTACCGAAACATTTGATAATCTTGCTCAGAAAATTCTTGAAACAAAATCAGAAAAATTTACAAAACAAAATAAAGAGAATATTGACGGAATTTTGAAGCCACTTCAGGAAAAAATTGAAAAGTTTGAAGCGCGTGTTAATTCAACAAATAAGGAAAATTTTGGCTTACATTCCGAGCTTAAAGAGCAAATTAAAAACCTTTCAGACTTAAATAAAAAAATAAGTACAGAAGCTACAAATCTTACCAAAGCCCTTAAAGGCGATAGTAAAATACAAGGCAATTGGGGCGAAATGATACTAACCCGTGTTTTAGAGAAATCTGGGCTTGAAAAGGATAGAGAATACACCCTTCAAGATTCACATAAAAGTGATGATGGGAAAAGGCTACAGACCGATGTGCTAATACATTTACCTGATAGTAAGAAAATGGTTGTAGATAGTAAAGTTTCCTTAGTGGATTTTGAACGCTTTGTGTCCGAAACCGATGAAGACCTAAAGTTGGTACACCTTAAAAATCATATTAACAGTATTAAAAGACACGTTCTGCAGCTTAGTGAAAAGAAATACCACTACTTAATTGATGAAAGTCCAGATACGGTTTTTATGTTCGTGCCTATTGAGCCTGCTTTTGCACTTGCGGCGGCTCACCAACCAAATTTGTATGAGGAAGCGTTTAACCGTCAAGTAATCATTGTTACGCCATCTACTCTTTTTGCAGCTTTGCGTTTGGTTGAAAATTTATGGCAAAATGATAAACAAAAGAAGAATGCCTTAGATATTGCAACACAAGCAGGAAAACTATATGACACTTTCGTTAATTTATTAGATGAATTAGAGAAAATACAACGACAAATGGGTACAGTTCAAGGAAGCTTTGACAGTGCCTTGATTAAACTGAAAGGAAAAGGAAATTTAATTAGACGGGTTGAAAAATTAAATCAATTAGGTGCTATTACTTCAAAAAAGATTGATCAAAAATTATTAGGAAATACAATTGATGATGAAGATTAGGATTACTTTTAATTCAAATTTGGCTTAGATTTTATTTAAATATAAATCTACTAAAATTTTGAAGGTGTTGTGAATTAATGATTAATAATTTTTAATTTAAATTTTTATAAACTTCTTAGTTGTAAATTTTCCATCAACTTCAATTTTTAAAAAGTAAACTCCAGAATTTAATTTGGACATATCAAAATTTACGAGACTATTTTTGCTTTTAAAGCTCAAGATGTTTTTTCCTAAAACATCAAAAACAGTAAATGTTTTATTAGATAAAATATCTGATTCAACAGTAAGCAAATCTTTTGTAGGGTTTGGGTATATTTCGAAACTACTTTTCTTCAAGTCTGGCGTATCTAAAAGCTGTATTATTTCAATAGCATCTATTTCAAAAACACCTTCAATTGTTTCACCTTCTGCCGTAATGTTGGAATTGTGTATTATACTAATGGATGTAACATTTTGGTAAACAGATTCTACACTTCCACTGCCTGATACGACAGTAAAATCAGGATCCAAAAGGTTGAATTCAATAAAATTGTATTCATTGCTCGGCGAAACGATAACAGCATTAGTTGAAACCAAAGTTGTTCCATCAGAGCCACTCAATACTAATCTCATGTTTAAATTGTATGCGTTAAGATTTTTAAGGATTAAATTAATTGTTCCCAAACAATCAATTTCTCCTTGATTATTGCAGGTGTAATCCCCAGAAAACCTAACTGCATTTTTAATTGATAATCTACCAGCACCCGTATTTGAACCATCACTTATTTTTTGTAAAAATTTTGTATTGTTGCCATCATTATTTGGCAACACCGTTAAGCCTGTAATTGTATCATCTTCGTTAGTCCAATCATTTAATGTTCCATCGAAAAAATTAGTGCCGCCAAACTGGGACAAAACAGAATGCGTTAAAAATAAAAAAAGGATCGAGGTATAGATTACTTTCATAATATTGATTGATTTAATTAAATATAAAACATTTTTTCAACTTACTTTGTAACTTGTAATATCTTACATCACGAAGTTATGAAAAAAATCCTCTTTATAATATTAGGTTCTATTGTTGGCCTTTATTTAGTTTATCTCCTTTTTGTTTCAACGGTTACATATTCCGATGGAACACGAGCGGGTGAACTTATTAAATTTAGCCATAAAGGAGTAATAATAAAAACGTGGGAAGGCGAAATAAGCCAAGGAATAAGTGGTGCCCAGATTTTTCCATTCTCTGTAATGGGCGGAAATGATTCCGTAGTCGAAAAACTTAAAGAATATCAAGGACAGTACGTAAAACTTACGTACGAAGAACGTTACGATACCTTCTTTTTTTGGGGTGATACAAAATATTTTGTAACAGATGTGGATTTGGAGCAATCCCCACACTTTAACAGAAATTAGAATGGAAAAAACCTATAAAAATGTTGAAGAATCACAAGTTATTCTTTCGGAATTAATGTTGCCATCTCATACTAATTTTAGCGGGAAAATTCATGGCGGTTATATTCTTTCTTTGATGGATCAAATAGCGTTTGCCTGCGCAAGTAAGCATAGTAGAAATTACTGCGTTACAGCATCAGTTGATACTGTAGATTTCCTAAATTCTATTGAAGTAGGAGAATTAGTTACACTACGTGCTTCCGTTAATTACGTAGGCAATACTTCAATGATTGTTGGAATTAGAGTTGAAGCAGAAAATATTCATACAGGAATACAAAAACATTGTAATTCGTCTTATTTTACAATGGTTGCCAAAAATGATGATGGAGAAAATGCAGAAGTTCCAGGATTAATTTTAGATTCAAAAACGGAGGTAAGAAGATTTGTAAAATCCATTAGAAGAATGCAGATGAAGAAAGACAGAAAGAATGAATTTGAAGACACAAATTTTGTAAGCGAAAAATATATGAAAGAATTAAAGAAATATAATGTTTTATTACCTTAATTATTAGGCAATATCCAAATAAAAAACCTCGCTATTAGCGAGGTTTTTTATTATTTTATAAATTATTTTATAACTTGGTAATCTTAAAAGTACTTTGTAAATCGCCTGAAGTAATTTTTACGAAATAAAAACCACTATTTAATCTGCTCATATTAATATTTGTATAATTTCCTGAACCTTCACCTTCAGCTATTTTCGAACCAATTGCATTATAAATTTGGTATTTATCAACCTTAAATAAAGAAGAAATTGTTAATTTTTCTGTTACCGGATTTGGATAAAATTTGATGTTTTTAATGAATTTATCTTGTGTAGAAAGATTTTGTACAACCGTTACAGTACCAAACATACTTCCTGGATGAACTTCACAACGATATGGATTTATACCAACCTCAGTAAATGTGTACGAAAATTGAAAGCCTACACCAGATTCCACCGCCGTTGCAAATTCCTCTTGACTGCCAGCTAGACTTGTAACCGTATGTGGGGCACCATCTCCCCAAGTCCAACTCACAATATCGCCAACTTCAATAGTTGGACTTTGTGCCTCTCCATTACTACCAATCTGCCACGGAATTTCAAAAGTGGTTTGAGCTGAAATAGCTGAGGCGATTAATATAAAAAGGATAAAAGTAATTTTTTTCATATAGCATATTTTTATTAAAGATAAGCAATTTATTTAACAGTACTTATGGGGAAACTGAAAATGAGAGACTTATTTACTTAAGTACATTTTTCTTCTACTGTATAATTCGTAAAATTCATCATCCTGCAAGTTGTCTATAAACAAAATACTTTCTCCGGTACTTTTCATTTCTGGACCTAATTGTTTGTTTACATTCGGGAATTTATTGAAACTAAATACAGGCTGCTTTATAGCGAAGCCTTCCAAATGCGGTTTAAAATCGAAATCTGTAACTTTATTATGGCCTAACATAACTTTTGTAGCGTAATTTACATATGGTTCACCATATGCTTTTGCTATAAATGGAACTGTTCGTGAAGCTCTTGGATTTGCTTCAATTATATAAACCACATCATCTTTTATGGCAAATTGGATATTTATTAATCCAACCGTATTTAGTGCTAAGGCAATTTTGTGCGTATGATCCTTTATTTGTTGAAGAACAAATTCTCCTAAGTTGAAAGGAGGCAATGTAGCGTTACTATCGCCACTATGGATTCCGCAGGGTTCAATATGTTCCATAATTCCAATTATGTAAACATTTTCGCCGTCGCAAATTGCATCTGCTTCTGCTTCAATAGCACCGTCCAAATAATGATCTAATAATAATTTATTGTTTGGTATTTTACGAAGCAAATCTACAACGTGAGCTTCCAGTTCCTTCTTATTAATTACAATTTTCATTCCCTGCCCGCCCAAAACATAGGATGGTCTTATTAATAATGGAAAATCCAATTGGTCTGCAAGCGCTAAAGCTTCATCGGTAGTTTCAGCTACTCCAAATTCTGGGTATGGAATATTTATTTCTTTCAAAATATTTGAAAAACTTCCTCTATCTTCAGCTAAATCTAAAGATTTGAAGTTAGTGCCCATAATTTTAATCCCGTAACGATCTAACTTTTCTGCAAGTTTTAAAGCTGTTTGTCCTCCAAGCTGAACGATAACACCTTCAGGTTTTTCGTGTTGAATTATATCATAAATATGTTCCCAGAAAACCGGTTCAAAATAAAGTTTATCTGCAACGTCAAAATCTGTGCTTACGGTTTCAGGATTGCAGTTTATCATTATGGTTTCGTAACCAAGTTCTGCAGCAGCCAATACCCCGTGAACGCAACAATAATCAAACTCGATGCCCTGTCCTATTCTATTTGGACCTGAGCCTAATACAACTATTTTCTTTTTGTCTGTAACGATACTGTCATTTTCAGCATATTTTTCACCGCCTTCAAGCTGCATATCATTTTCAAAAGTTGAATAATAATATGGCGTTTGCGCTTTAAATTCCGCAGCACATGTATCTACCAATTTGTAAACACGTTTAATGTTTTGCTCGTCTCGTTTTTTGTAAACTTGGCTTTCCAAACATTTCAACATATGCGCAATTTGCCTATCGCCATAGCCTTTTTGCTTGGCTTCTAGCAATAAATCTCTTGGCAACGTATCAATATTATAATTGGAAATTTCTTTTTCAAGTTGATACAATTCTTCATATTGACGAAGGAACCACATATCAATTTTAGTAATTTCGTGAATTCTACTTAATGGAATCCCTATTTGGATAGCATCGTAGATTACGAAAACCCGATCCCAACTTGCATTCTTAAGTTTATCTAGAATCTGCTCGTAATTTGTGTAACTTTTTCCGTCGGCACCAAGGCCATTTCTTTTAATTTCAAGGGATTGCGTGGCTTTATGCAAAGCTTCTTGAAAGCTTCTACCAATACCCATCACTTCTCCAACACTTTTCATTTGAAGACCTAAGGTTCTGTCGCTACCTTCAAATTTATCAAAATTCCAACGTGGTATTTTTACAATTACATAATCTAAAGTAGGTTCAAATAAAGCTGAAGTAGATTTTGTTATTTGATTGCTCAATTCATCTAAATGATAGCCAATCGCTAATTTAGAAGCAATTTTTGCTATAGGATAACCAGTTGCTTTTGAAGCTAATGCGGATGAACGTGAAACTCTTGGATTAATTTCAATGGCTATAATATCTTCCTTTTCATCTGGGCTAACGGCAAATTGAACGTTACACCCACCAGCAAAATCGCCAATACTGCGCATCATATGCATTGCCATATCTCGCATTCGTTGATATGTTCGGTCACTAAGCGTCATTGCAGGTGCAACAGTGATACTGTCTCCAGTATGGATTCCCATTGGATCCATATTTTCTATTGCACAAATAATTACTACATTATCATTTTTATCGCGCAGTAATTCAAGTTCATACTCCTTCCAGCCCATCATCGCTTTATCGATCATCACTTCATGGATTGGTGAAATTTCTAATCCATAGGAAAGTAATTCATCAAAATCCTCTTCTTTGTAAACAATACTTGCTCCTGCCCCACCTAGTGTATACGAAGCTCTAATTACAAGTGGAAAACCAAATTCCTGTGCAATTTCTTTTCCTTGCAAATAGGAGTTTGCTGTAGCTTGTGGAGCCATTTTTACTCCAATTTTATCCATAAGAACGCGAAATTTCTCACGGTCTTCTGTAATATTAATAGCGTCAATATCAACTCCAATTAATTCGACATTAAAATCCTTCCAAATTCCTTTTTCATCTGCTTCAATTGCTAGGTTTAAGGCAGTTTGTCCACCCATTGTTGGTAAAACAGCATCTATTTGTGGGTGTTCCTTTAAAATTTTTACAATGCTTTTTGTAGTTAAAGGCAAAAGATAAATATGGTCCGCCATAGATGGATCCGTCATAATTGTAGCCGGATTACTATTTATCAAAATAGTTTCAATACCATCTTCGCGAAGTGAGCGCAGCGACTGTGAACCTGCGTAATCAAATTCACAGGCTTGCCCAATAACAATAGGGCCTGAACCAATAATTAATACTGATTTAATTTTGTTGTTTCTAGGCATTTTTGATGTTTTTTAAGAATTATTCAAAATTACGATTCAATAGGGTATAAAAAAAAGGTGTTGCTAAAAAACAACACCTTTCTATTTATGACTTATCCACATTATTTTTTGTGACGGCTTTCAGTTGAAACAGAAAGTTTCTTTCTACCTTTTGCTCTACGTGCTGCCAATACTTTTCTACCGTTTACAGAAGCCATACGTTCTCTAAAACCGTGCTTATTACGTCTCTTTCTTTTTGATGGCTGAAATGTTCTTTTACTCATTATAGTATTCTTTAACTGCTAAATAGCTTTATTAATTATTTGTTTAATTAAACGCTAAGTAGAGATTTCGGGATTTCTATGTACTTTGCGTAGGCGGGTGCAAATATACAATCTATTTTATCTTATGCAAACCCAAAACATAAAATATTTTTGATTGTTTTTGTTACCTTTGCCGACCAACAAAAATATATACATGTTCAACAAAAATATTAAATTAGTTTTAGCGGCCTTAATGGTTGCAACGGCAGTTTGGCAATTTACAGAATCCTATATAGGTAATGGCATTATGCTTATTTTGCTCGCTTTAATGTTCATTTTCCTTTATTTTAAAAATGAAATTATTTTATTAGCATTTTTAAGACTTAGAAAACAAGATTTTCCAGGAGCAAAAAAATGGTTGGATAAAATTAGAAATCCACATACCGCATTAGTGCCAAAACAGGAAGGATATTATAACTATTTGAACGGCTTGATGATTTCTCAAACTAACATGAATGAAGCTGAAAAATATTTTAAACAAGCTGAAAAGTTAGGTTTAAATATGGATGCCGATATGGCCATGACAAAATTAAACTTAGCCGGAATTGCAATGACAAAAAACCGTAAGCGAGAGGCTGAGATGCTTATGACCGAAGCTAAAAAGCTGGATAAACATAATATGCTCAACGAACAAATTAAAATGATGAAGGATAATATGAAGAAAATGGGACAGCAACCAAAACAACAATTTGGTGGTGGCCGCCAGGGCCGTGGCGGAAGACGTTAATAAGAGCTTTCACTTAAAGTAACAAATAGCAGTCTTAAGTTAAAATAAATTTTCTTTTAAAACTAAAAGCGCCATTGCTAAGATTTAGCAATGGCGCTTTTTTGTATAATTTGAATTTGGTTTTTACTTTCCTAAAGTATAGTATCCTTTTTCCGGAATTTGAATAAAATATTCTTTTCCTGAACTGTTTTTAAGATATGTATCGCGCAACCAAGGATTGTGAAGTTTTAATATCTTATAATTAATATTATATTGTTTAACCCATTCCGCCCAATCTGCAACTGGAGTATTTACAGTAACTTTAAATGTTGGAATTGTTTGGTAAAGATCCTTATCCCTAAAGTTAAAGCCATATTTTTTTGGGTTTTCCATTATTTCCTTGATAGCCAAAATTCTAAATACATATCTGCTAGTTTCATCATTCAACAATAAATCGTAATAAGAAGTTTCACTTTGTCTGTTAATTTGTTTGTTCATACCTCCAGAACCTGCATTGTAGGCTGCGGCTGCCATTGTCCAAGTTCCAAATTTATCCTTTGCTTTTTTAAGGTATTCTGCGGCAACTGCTGTAGCTTTATCTAGATCGTAACGTTCATCAACATATTCATTTATCTCTAGTCCATATTCTGCACCGGTTCCTTTCATAAAATGCCAAATTCCTGAAGCGCCGGCAGAGGAGCTTACATATTCCAGACCACTTTCGGCTACTGCCAAATATTTAAAATCGTCTGGCAAACCATGTTTCTTTAAGAGTGGTTCAATTAAAGGAAAATACTTATTTGCACGCTTAAAAATTAACAAGCCATTGCTTTGCCAATAGGTATTAACCAATAATTCCCTATCCATTCGCTCTCTAATGTCCGGGTTATTTAACGGAACATTTTCTCCTGCAAAATCCATTTTTTCTGGTAATGGCAAAGCGTAAACGTTATAGTCGTTAACCATCGTTTCCTCAAATTTTTCATCTGTTGGAGCATTTTGCACGGCATTTATACTAACTGCACAGGCTGCTATTATACCAATACCTAATCCTATTTTTGCTATTGTTTTCATATGTAATAATGTAAAGTTTTTCTTTTTTTTTAAAATTTAGTCAGGCGTATACCGTCTCAGAATGTATACTTAATGATACAATAATTTGAATTGAAAATAACACAAACAATTACAAATCTTCAATAATATTACGTATTTGTCGTGATACTGATTTTGCATTTATTAAAACCATTACGTGTGTTCCATTTTCAATAGGTATGCACTCTGATATATTTTTTATAGGCATTATTGCATCTTTCGTGCCGTGAATGTGGTATACGTTTTTAACCGGTGTATCACGCTTCCAACACAACATTTGTTTTATAGACCAATCCAAATATATACTATTCTTAACTGATAAGAATTCATTATAAAGTTGAAGTCTTTTTCTGCTTTTTGGACCTACTGAATATCTAGTAAAATCTTTCGAATTTGCAATTATTGAAGTTGGTAGAATTTTGTAAATTTTAGTATTTCTAGCAAATTTTAATCGTGCTGGCAATTCATGCTTTGTTTTAACGCTTGAAATTATGATTAATTTCTCCAAATCTAAATATTTGCTCATTTCCTGAACCATCACTCCACCAAAAGATACGCCAATTAAAACTACTTTATCGTGATGTATTTCTTTGCACATCCTTTTAGCATAATCATCTAAACCTTCATTTTTTTTCGGTATTAGCCATTCAATCGTATGAATTTCGTATTCCTCTGCCGGCAAAATAATATTTTTAAAAATTTCTGTACTCGCTGCCAAACCAGGTACAAAGTAAACATGCTTTTTTGCAGTACCCATATTGCTTTAACAGATTAAAAGATGATTAATTGTAGATATTTTGTAACTTTACGAAGCAAAGATAAAAATTATCCCTTCTATATCTACAATTCAATTTATGAAGAAAGTATTATACCCATCCGAAACTCGTGGGAAGGCTGAAATGGCGTGGCTTAAAGCAAGATATTCATTTAGTTTCGCTAATTTTTATGATCCCGAAAGATTGCAATTTGGAATGCTCCGGGTTTTGAATGATGATGTTATCGGTTCGGGTATGGGTTTTGGAGGCCATCCACACGATAATATGGAAATTATTACTATACCACAGCTTGGAAGTTTAAAGCATAAAGATTCACTAGGCAATGAGGGTATAATTACCACTGGAGAAATACAGGTAATGAGTGCGGGTACTGGTGTTGAACATAGTGAAATTAATGCCAGTAAAACAGAACCAATTTCGTTATTTCAAATTTGGATTTTCCCCGAAATAAAGAATGCCGAACCACGATATGATCAAAAAAATATACAGGCCGCTTTAATTGCAAATAAATTGAATACAATTGTTAAACCGAAAGGAAAAGCAAATGAAAATGAATTGTGGATAAACCAACAAGCATATTTGAGTTTAGGAGAATTTTCAGAAAATACAGATCTTACATACACGTTACATTCTGAAAACCACGGGGCTTATATATTCGTAATTGATGGTACGGTACGTGTTTATAATGAGGAATTAAACAAGCGTGACGCTATAGGGGTTTATCAAACCGACATTGTAAACTTATCCGTCTCAAAAGAATCGAAGGTATTGTTAATAGAAGTACCTTTATCATAGACTATTTTTTAATTCAATTTATTCATATTCCAATCAAAAAATTTGTAGTCGAATAACAATATGTATTAAATAGTAATAAACCTAAACAACATTCCCAATGATAGAAGATGTAGCAATTACAGACAACACTTTTTTAAGACAATTTGAACTAGAAGTTGGCGATAATATGGCCCGCATAGAATATGCATTACAAGACAGAAAAATATTTCTAACAAAATATGAGATGCCTGAAGATATGGAAGAACAGGGACTTCGGGAAATTTTTATAAAAGCTGTGTTTGATGAAGTTAAGGATAGAGGCATTAGCCTTGTACCAACAAGCCCTGAAATTGCTGGTTTTATGAGAAAAAATCGAAGGTTATATAAGGGATTATTGCCCGTTGGTATAAATATCTAAAGTGATTCAGAATATTGTATTTTCTGATTTAAAATTTCATTTCTATTCAGAAACTCAAACCTGACCAATCCATCTTCATCTATTTTTGAAAGTTTGATTTGACGTAACGTATTTACAAGCTCCGGATTCCAAGGAGCTTTAACTTTTACATAATTTTCGGTAAAACCATTTATGTAGCCTTGCTTGTTTTCGCTTTCAAATAAAACAGTGTGTTCTGTATTTAGCTGGCTTTCATAAAATGCACGTCTTTTTTTTGCGGAAAGACCGCGTAGCATTTTACTTCTTTTATTCCTTATTTTTTTTGAAACAACACCATCCATTGTAGCTGCTGGAGTATTATCCCTTTCGGAATATGTAAATACGTGTAGGTAACTTATTTCCAAATCATTCAGAAAATTATAGGTTTCAAGAAAAAGTTCTTCAGTTTCACCTGGAAATCCAACTATAACGTCCACACCAATGCAGGCATTTGGCATTAACTGTTTTATTTTTGATACTCTTTCAATATATAACTCCCGCATATAACGGCGGCGCATTAACTTCAATAATTTATTGCTTCCACTTTGTAGAGGGATATGAAAATGAGGAACAAACGTTTTACTTTTTGAAACAAATTCGATTGTTTCATCCTTTAAAAGATTGGGTTCAATCGAAGAAATCCGTAATCTTTCAATTCCTTCAACAGTTTCCAGCGCTTTTACCAAATCTAAAAAAGTATGTTCGTGTTTTTTATTACCGAATTCACCTTTTCCATAATCGCCAATATTCACACCCGTTAAAACAATTTCTTTAATGTCTTGACTGGCAATTTCCGCTGCATTATCCAAAACATTTTGCAACGTATCACTTCTAGAAATGCCCCGTGCCAAAGGAATTGTACAATACGTACATTTATAATCGCAACCATCTTGCACCTTCAAAAATGCTCTTGTTCTATCCCCGATACTGTAAGAACTAACATAAAAATTTGCGTCCTCTATTTCACAGGAATGAATTTCAGCTCCGCTCGATGATTGGCGATTGGGATTCTCCAATAAATCATTTAAGTAAGAAGTGATATTAAATTTTTCGGTTGCGCCAAGCACCAAATCTACGCCATTTACATCGGCAAGTTCTTCCGGTTTTAGTTGAGCATAACAACCAATTGCAATTACAAACGCCGAACCATTTAACTTTTGAGACTGTTTTACAATTGTTTTAAACTTTTTATCTGCATTTTCGGTTACACTACAGGTATTAATCACATAAATATCAGCCACTTCAGTAAATTCTACACGCGTAAAGCCTTCGCTTTCAAAACTTCTAGCAATAGTAGAAGTCTCACTGAAGTTTAACTTACAACCAAGCGTGTAAAATGCAACTTTTTTTGAATTGGGCATTACTGAAGATTTGAAATTTTGACGGTGCAAAAATACAAACTATTGACCACGAATGCACAAAATATTTATTTTGAAAAATTAAAAGTGTAGTACGTTAGACAAAGACAAATCCACTATATTCGTGCAAATAGTGGTAAAAAAATTCAATGCTCAAGTTAATAGCTTTTTCAATCGTTTCAATTTTATTTTTCTCTTGTGGAAATTCTTCCGAAGAAGAAAATGACAATTTAGTTTTTAAATATAATGAAGCTGGTAATATCCCCACGTTGGACCCAGCTTTTGCGCGAAATCCACAGGCTATTTGGCCAGATAATCAACTATACAATGGGTTGGTACAATTGGATGATTCCTTGATAATTCAACCAGATATTGCAAAATCTTGGACGTTCAATGATTCTACCCTTACGTATATTTTCAACTTAAGAGATGATGTTTACTTTCATCAGAATAAAGTTTTCTTAGAAAATGGCGGCAATTTGAACACGCGAAAAGTTGTAGCCGAAGATTTTGTTTACAGTTTAAATCGTTTGACGGATGAGAGTGTAGCATCTTCTGGAAGTTGGGTTTTGCAAAATGTAGATCATTACGAAGCTTTAAATGATAACACTTTTAGCATCACCCTAAAAAAACCTTTTCCTGCTTTTCTAGGACTTTTAGCAATGCGTTACTGCTCGGTAGTCCCTAAAGAGGCTGTAGAATTTTATGGGAATAACTTTAGAAATAATCCAGTTGGGACAGGTCCGTTTGAATTTAAATTATGGGAAGAAAATGTAAAATTGGTTCTCGTTAAAAATCCCTTGTATTTTGAAAGAGATAACGAAGGCATCCAACTACCCTATCTTGAGGCGGTAGCAATTACTTTTATTCCGGATAAACAAGGTGAGTTTCTGCAATTTGCACAAGGTAATATAGATTTTATAAGTGGTTTGGACGGTAGCTTTAAAGACGAATTGTTAACAACAAACGGCAAATTACAAGACAAATATAAGGATATGGCTTATATGATCACTGGACCATATTTGAATACTGAGTACTTAGGTTTTTATCTAGATGCCAACACTCCCGAAATTAAAAATCTAGCTTTGCGTCAAGCCATAAATTATGGTTTTGATCGTGAAAAAATGGTTAAATATTTACGTAATAGTCTTGGCATCCCTGCAGTTCACGGCTTTATTCCAAAAGGCTTAGCGGGTTATGCTGAAATTGAAGGCTACACATATAATCTTGAAAAAGCAACCGATTTAATTGAACAATACAAAATAGAAACTGGCGACACAAAACCAGAAATAACAATTGGTACAAATAGTCAATATCTAGATTTGTGTGAATACGTTCAGCGCGAACTTGAAAAAATAGGCATTAATGTTAAGATAGATGTTATGCCACCTTCAACGCTTAGGCAAATGAAAAGTAGTGGCGAATTGGATATTTTTAGAGCAAGTTGGATTGCAGATTATCCCGATGCGGAAAATTATCTTTCCCTTTTTTACAGTCCAAACTTTGCACCGGACGGTCCAAATTATATGCATTTCAAAAGCCAAAAATTTGATAGTTTATATGATGCTTCCTTAAAAATTTCTAACATTGAAGAAAGAAAATTGCTTTACACAAGAATGGATAGTTTAATTATTGAACAAGCGCCAGTAATCCCACTTTTTTATGATATGGCGGTAAGATTTGTGAATAAAAAAATTAGTAATTTGGGCATTAATCCACAGAATTTTTTGATTTTGAAAAGAGTAAAAAAGAGCAAATAATATGCTTCGGAAAAAATTTGATGTTTACCGAAAAAACAGAAAATTTGTTGTGGATGGTGGCAAAAGGGAGAGAGAAAAATTTGAAGATCGAGATACACTTAATACTTATGAATATGCTGCATTTTAAAAAAAACTTTACAAAGAGAGAAAAAAGCAGAAAATAAAAATTCGAATAGTAATTATTTGGTCAATAATTCTGTCAATTTTGATTTTATTGTCACTACCTTATTTAAAAAATTTTGTTTTTGGAGACGGTCTCTTTAAATATCAATTGTAATTTTTGAATTGAAAGAATTTTAACCTTTCCGCCATTTCACGGAATCTTCGAAAATGTGTTGTAAAATTTTTGCATCTTCAGCTGTAAATTCAATATCTCTCCGACTCATCACTACTTTGGCAACTTCAAATGCTTTCTCTGTTTTGTAAGTTGTCATTTCGCCGCTGCCGCCCCAGCTAAAACTAGGAATAAAATTTCGTGGAAAACCGCTTCCAAAAATATTGGCGCTTACACCCACAACTGTTCCCGTATTAAACATCGTATTTATGCCACATTTACTATGGTCGCCCATCATAAGCCCACAAAATTGCAGTCCCGTTGCCGCAAATTTTTCAGTTTCATAATCCCAAAGTTTTACTTCTGAATAGTTGTTTTTTAGATTGCTATTATTTGTATCCGCACCTAAATTACACCACTCACCTAAAACCGAATTTCCCAAAAACCCATCGTGACCTTTATTTGAATATCCAAAAATAACGGAATTATTAACCTCACCCCCAACTTTGCTGTGTGGACCTACGGTTGTTGCTCCATAAATTTTTGAAGCCAACTTTAGAGTAGATTCTTCGCAAAGTGCAAAAGGTCCTCTAACCAAACTACCTTCCATCACTTCAGCATTTTTACCAATGTAAATTGGACCCGATTCGGCATTTAGCGAACAATTGGTAAGCTTTGCCCCTTCTTCTATAAAAATTTGTTCAATATTTTTAGCAAAGACATCGTTTGGTATAGCTTCACTTTTTCTGCCTTTAGTGAGCATTTCAAAATCTCTCTGAATAGCTTCAGCATTCTTTGAAAAAATATCCCACGTATTTTCAATCCGCAAAATATCATCGTATTCATATTGAAGAATTTCGAAAGAATCAAAATCTATTTCCTGTTCTTCGTTTGAAAAGAACGCAATAGGTTCATCTTTAAAAAAAATAGCCTGATTTTCTTCAAGGCTCTTAACAATTTTCACTAAATTTTCTGATGGAAGAAAGGATGCATTTATCAATATATTCTTCTCCAATTCTAAAAATGGATATTTTTCTGAAAGATAATCTTCCGTCACAGTTTTTGTTGTAAAACCTAACAACATTTCCCATTTTTCACGAATGGTCAAAATACCTATACGTATATCGGCAACTGGTCGTGTAAACGTAAAAGGTAATAATTGGTTGCGGACGTTACCGTCAAAAAGGATATAATTCATTAGAGTTTGATTTTTTATTTGTAAACCAAAAATAAAATTGTAGATAAAATAACTAAAAAAATTGAAAGATAAACAGCAGTTAAAGCTAGTTTGTAATTGCTTTCCGCCTTTTTAATAAGTGTTAAGTTTTGCTGCGCCATTTGCTGAATAAGCTCTGCTTGCTGTACTTCATTATTTTCAAGAACCTCAATTCGTTTTAATAAAATAGCAGGATCTATGCTTTTATTATCTTCAGCTTTTTGCTTATGTTTTTTGTTGGAAGCAAGTACTCTACTAGCCATTTCTACTAAAGAAATTGCTTGGGGTATTAACTTTATCCAAAGTGCCATTATTCTATTTTAGTATTAAATTTTTAAAGATAATAAAGTCCAACCAAGACAAAACAAAAAGCCCTCGATTTCTCGAAGGCTTTTAAATTTTATAAATAAAAAAACTACTCTTCTTTAGAAGCTTCTTCTTTTTTTGCAGGTTTTTTAAACTTGTCGTATTTGTTTTTGAACTTGTCAATTCTACCAGCTGTATCAATAAGTTTAGATTTACCGGTATAAAAAGGGTGTGATGTTCTTGAAATCTCCATTTTTACTACAGGATATTCTACACCATCAACCTCAATGGTTTCTTTAGTTTCAGCAGTGCTCTTTGTTAAAAAAACATCTTCATTACTCATGTCTTTAAAAGCAACTAATCTATAATTCTCTGGGTGGATACCTTTTTTCATTTTATTCTATGTTTTAAACTTCCTAAAAAACGATTTTCCCGTTTTCAGTTTGCAAATTTAATGATTATTTAAAACCTTGCAATATATATTTGAGTTTTTTTGTGATCGCAATTTTCATAATTGAAACTGTAACGTTTTAGTATATTTGCTTACAAACATAATATAATACTAACTAATCATATTTATTTACATAACCTTGCACTATTATGGAAACAACCAACAACCAAATTTACACAAAACCTTCAGTTAAAAAAATAGCTATAAATTATGGCCTTTTGCTTTCTTTAGCAATTATAGCACTATCCATTGTTGTTTATGCAATGGGGCTTTCTGCGGAGCAACCTGTTTGGCAATCATTACTGAACTTTGCCTTTACTGCAACCGCAATATGGATGGGAATAAAAGCTTATAAAAATGAAAATGGCGGATTTCTTTCAATTGGTGATGCATTGAAAACAGGATTGGCAATCTCTCTTATTGCGGGAATAGTTGGATCTATTTTTACCTATATTTTCGTAACTTTAATAGAGCCAGAATTTGTAGCAAATTTGTTGGAAGTAACACGAGAAAAAATGGTAACCGAAAACCCAAATATGACGCAAGACCAAATGGATACTGCAATGGGAATTACAGAAAAAATGATGAGTCCTTTTGTATTGACCGCTCTGGGTTTAATTGCATCTTTATTTTTCGGCTTCATAATCAGTTTGATTGAAGGATTAATTTTGAAAAAAGATAAACCAGCACACCTTTAATATTATTCTTAAAAACGTATAACTTTAAGTTGAAGAAGTTCACGAACATATTTTAAAGTATATTCGTGAACTTTGTTTTTAAATAAATCTTGATGAATCTCTCCATAATAATCCCTCTTTTAAACGAAGAAGAATCGCTGCCAGAACTTTACAGTTGGTTGGCAAGGGTTATGGTGGAAAATAATTTCTCTTATGAAGTTATTTTTATTGATGACGGTAGTAGTGACAATTCATGGAAAATAATTGAAAAACTATCTACCGAAAATGTTGAAGTAAAGGGTATCCGTTTTCAAAAGAATTATGGTAAGAGTCAAGCCTTACACGCTGGTTTTGCAATGGCAAAAGGTGATGTAATAATTACAATGGATGCCGATTTGCAAGACAATCCTGAAGAAATCCCATCAATGTACAAGATGGTTGTTAATGAAGGTTTCGACCTTGTTTCGGGCTGGAAAAAGAAAAGGTACGACAGTGTAATCAGTAAAAATCTTCCTTCAAAAGTATTTAATTTCGCTGCCCGAAAGACTTCAGGCGTTAAGCTTCACGATTTTAATTGTGGTTTAAAAGCTTATAAAAACGAAGTTATAAAGTCTATTGAGGTTACAGGCGAAATGCACCGATATATTCCCGTTTTAGCTAAAAATGCTGGCTTCAAAAAAATAACGGAAAAACCTGTACAACATCAAGCTAGAAAATACGGCACAACCAAGTTTGGAATGGAACGCTTTGCGCGTGGTTTTTTAGATCTTATCACTATTTGGTTTATATCACGTTTCGGGAAACGCCCAATGCACCTTTTTGGAACTTGGGGCGCAATAATGTTGTTTGTGGGTTTTTTATTAGCATTATACTTAGGTATAGATAAATTATTTTTAAATCCATCTGGCAGGTTAATTACCGAAAGACCGCAACTTTATATTGCCTTAACCGCAATGATTTTGGGAAGCCAATTTTTTCTTGCCGGCTTTCTAGGCGAATTGATTTTGAGAAGTAAAAAGGATTCCGAAAGATATATTATTAAGGAAAAAACCTAAAACTACTATCTTAAAATACTCAAAAGTCGACAACGTTTACTGCTATCGAATCACTATTTTTACACTTTAAATTATAAAAATGAGATACGTGGATCCAAAACTTCTTGAAAGGGTAAATAAATGGCTAACTCCATTTTTTGACGAAACTACCCAACACACGATAAAAGAACTTATTGCTTACGAGCCAGAAACGCTGGAAGATAGTTTTTATAAAAACCTTGAATTTGGTACAGGGGGAATGCGCGGCATAATGGGTGTTGGCGATAATCGCATAAACAAATACACCCTTGGCAAGAATACACAAGGCATCTCAAATTATTTAAAGAAAGAGTTTGGAGGCCAAAAAATTAAGGTAGCAATTGCATATGATTGTCGCCACAATAGTAAAAGTCTCGCTAAAATTGTTGCCGATGTTTTTAGCGCAAATGGAATTAAAGTATATCTATTTTCAGATTTAAGGGCAACGCCAGAATTATCTTTTGCTGTAAAATTTCTTGAATGTCAAGTAGGAATTGTTTTAACAGCTTCCCACAATCCTCCAGAATATAATGGTTACAAAGTTTATTGGGAAGATGGCGGACAATTAGTACCTCCTCAAGATAATGACGTAATACAAGAGATAAATTCCCTTGAATATCAAGACATTCAATTTAAGGCCAATGAAGATTTAATTGAATTGATTGATGAAAAAGTTGATGAAGCTTTCGCAAAAGCTTCGGTGGAAAACGGAACTTTTAATACTTCAAATGAAGCAAAAGATAATCTGAAGATTGTTTTTACGCCGCTTCACGGAACATCTATTACTATGGTTCCGAACGTTTTAGAAATGGCCGGCTATAAAAATGTACGTCTCGTTAAAGAGCAGGAAAAACCAAATGGCGACTTTCCAACAGTAAAAAGTCCAAATCCAGAAGAACCAGAAGCTTTAAAAATGGCGTTGGAACTTGCTGAAAAAGAAAATGCCGACATTGTGATTGGAACCGATCCAGATTGTGATAGACTTGGCATTTGCGTTCGAGATAACGATGGTAAAATGACTATTTTAAACGGCAATCAAGCAATGGTAATTAAAACACATTTTTTGCTTGAACAATGGAAAAAAGCTCATAAACTGAACGGAAAACAGTTTATTGCTTCTACAATTGTTTCAACACCGATGCTTGAAAAAATTGCTAACGGTTTTAATGTTGAATATAAAGAAGGTTTGACCGGTTTTAAATGGATTGCGAAAATGGTAAAAGATTTTCCCGAGCTTCAATTTATTGGTGGTGGCGAAGAAAGTTTTGGATATATGGTTGGCGATTTTGTGCGAGATAAAGATGCCGTAACTGCTACCCTACTTGCCTGCGAAATTGCTGCACAGAAAAAAGCAGAAGGCAGCAGTATGTACAAATATTTACAAGAAATTTATACTGAATTCGGCAACTACCGCGAACATTTAGTTTCGCTAGTAAAAAAAGGGAAATCGGGTGCGGAAGAAATTGTTGCAATAATGAAGGAGTTACGTGAAAATCCATTTTCAGAAATTGCAGGCAGTAAAGTCATTAAAATTGAAGATTATGCATCTTCCGAAAGAAAAAATATTAAAGAAGGTACTCTAGAAAAAATGGATATTCCAAAGAGTAATGTCCTTATCTACTATACTGAAGATGGCAGTAAAATAGCAGCAAGACCAAGCGGAACGGAGCCTAAAATTAAATTTTATATGAGCGTAAATACTTCAGAAAAAGAAAATTTTGTAGAAGTGCTTCAACATAAAATCGACAAGATTTTGCTTCACTTAAATCTAAATTAAGTACATGAATTATTTCAAAAAAATACTTCGGTATGTAATTCCATACAAGAAATACGCATACTTAAATATCTTTTTTAATGTGCTTTATGCACTGTTTAGCACACTTTCTTTCTTAGCTGTAATTCCTGTATTGCAAATTATTTTTAGTGATAAACGAGATATTGTTGCTAAACCAGAATATCAAGGAATTGGGAAAGTATCAGATTATTTACAGGATAACCTTAGCTTTTATCTAACTCAATATATTAACGAGTACGGGAACTTTAAGGTTTTAATGTTTATGATTTTAGTAATCATAACAATTTTTCTACTTAAAAATCTATGTAACTATCTTGGGCTGTACTACGCAACTTTTATGCGAAATGGCGTTTTAAAGGATTTACGAAATGCGCTTTATGCAAAAGTAATCCGCTTTCCACTCGCATTTTATTCTGAAAAACGAAAAGGAGATACTATTTCAAGAATTAGTGCAGATGTTGACGAAGTAAAAAATTCTGTCCTATCCGTACTCGAAATGATTGTAAGAGAACCACTTACCATAATTTCCTCTTTGGTAATAATGCTCTTTATGAGTCCGAAGCTTACATTATTCGTTTTCTTATTTTTACCCGTTTCTGGCTTTCTAATTTCCCGGGTTGGTAAATCGTTAAAAAAAGGCTCGTTAAAAGTTCAAGAAGAACAAGGTACTTTTCTTTCAATTTTGGAAGAAACAATGAGTGGACTACGAATTATTAAAGCATTTAGTGGCGAAAAGACATTTCAAGATAAATTTGAAAATAGTAATCAACGTTTTTATATATACAGTAATAGTGTCTTAAATAGACAGAATCTAGCATCACCGATGAGTGAATTGCTTGGGATTATAACTATTGGCATACTTTTAATTTATGGTGGCTATTTAGTTTTTGTAGATGAAACGCTGGACGCTAGTTTCTTTTTAGGCTATATTCTTTTGGCTTACAATATTTTAACGCCCGCCAAAGCAATTGCAAAAGCAAGTTATTCCGTGAAACGTGCAGATGGTTCTGCATTGAGAATTCTCGAATTGCTAGAAACTGAAAATACGATAACAGATAGTCCAAATGCTATAGACAAACTTGAATTTACAAGTTCAATTTCAATTAAAAATGTTTCATTTAGATACGAAGATACTTTCGTATTAAAGGATTTTTCGCTCGAAATACCAAAAGGAAGTACCGTTGCATTGGTTGGTCAATCCGGTAGTGGTAAAAGTACCATTGCCAATTTGTTAACGCGATTTTACGATGTAAATGAAGGTTCTATCGAAATTGACGGCGTTGATATTCGCGAAATTAAGCAACAATCTTTGCGTGGTTTAATGGGTATTGTTTCGCAAGATTCTATTCTTTTTAATGATTCGGTTGGTAACAACTTAAAATTAGGTAAAACACAAGCTACTGCTGAAGAGCTGAAAGATGCTGCAGACATTAGTAACAGTTATGAGTTTATAAAAGATTTACCAGAACAATTCAATACTAATATTGGTGATAGCGGAAATAAATTAAGTGGTGGGCAAAAACAGCGATTGAGTATTGCAAGAGCAGTTTTAAAAAATCCGCCTATTATGATTTTGGACGAAGCAACCTCAGCCCTTGATACCGAAAGTGAACGCTTAGTACAAGATGCATTGGAAAAAATGATGAAAAACAGAACGTCTATTGTTATAGCACACAGATTATCTACGATTCAAAATGCTGATTTAATTGTAGTTATGAGTAAAGGTAAGATTGTTGAACAAGGAAAGCATCAAAAGCTACTTACAAAAAAAGGCACCTACTACAATTTAGTAGAAATGCAATCTTTAGCTTAAAAAAAAACAAATAAAAAAAGAGCAGTGTGGGGAAACTGCTCTCTTTTGTTTCGTTTTAAAGTATTTATAATACAATAAAACATTCCATTTACATTACTTGGGTCAAAGATAAAACAATTTTTATTCCTACAAAACATTTTTTGCTTTTTATCGCATTAAATTTACCGTTTATCGAATAAGTAGTTTATTTTCAATAAGTTCTGTTTAACGTTTAATCTCAATTAAACCATTTAGTATAAGCACAGTCTAAACTTTATAAACCCAAAGGTTGACAACAGAAACATCACTCATACATGCTTTAAAAGGCGATTTAAATAAAGAAGCTGCCTTTTCAAAACTGGTCTCTCTTTATAAAGAACGTTTGTATTGGCATATTCGAAAAATAGTTTTGGATCACGACGATGCTCATGATGTCATACAAAATACGTTTATAAAGGTTTTTAGAAACATAAATGGATTTAAAGAAGAATCGAAATTATATACGTGGCTTTATAGAATTGCGACAAATGAAGCAATTACTTTTATCAATAAGAAGGCAAAAAGGAATAATATAACTATCGAAGAGGTTAAAGAAAAAGCATTATTAAACCTTGAAAGCGATGTTTATTTTGAAGGCTCTGAAATACAATTGAAGCTTCAAAAAGCCATTGCAACTTTACCAGAAAAGCAACAATTGGTGTTTAATATGAAATATTTTGAAGAATTCACCTACCAAGAACTTTCAGAAATGTTAGATACTTCTGTGGGCGCTTTAAAAAGTAGTTATCATATTGCCGTAAAAAAAATTACATCAATACTAGAAAACATTTAAGATTACCCTTAATTCGTAAAACATATAAAAATGAACGAAAAGAAATTAAATCACGGTTTTAAAATTCCTGACGGCTATTTTGAGGATTTTGAAAATAATCTTCAGATTTCCTTGGAGTTGGAAAATGCGAAGAAAAATTTAGGTTTTAAAGTTCCTGAACGTTATTTTGATACTATTGAATTGGAAATTTTGGATTCAATGAAAATTTCTGAACTCAATTCCAAAGTAAATAATCCTGAGCCAAAAGTCATAAATCTTTTTCAAAAACGCTGGGTTTACTTTGCTGCGGCCATTGCTGCTTGTGTTGCGCTTATTTTTACTCTTTTTCCGCAGAAAGATAGAGATACATTAAATCTTGCAGATATTTCTGCAGAAACTATCGAAAGTTATTTTATACAAGAAAACACCGATTTCAGTGCTTTTGATTTGGTAACGTTATCGCCAAATGAAGATTTTGAAAATCTAAAAAATGAAGTAGACTTTTTAAATATTGAAAATATTGAAGATTATTTGCTTGAAAAGTGATGAGTCAACTTTTTTAAATTAAATATTATGAAAAATATCTGTCTATTTTTAATTTTTACTTCTGCTACAATATTTGCACAATCTAGCGAGCGTTTTGATAAAATAAAATCGCTTAAGACAGCTTTTATCACAGAAAAATTAGCTTTAACACCTACAGAAGCCGAAAAGTTTTGGCCTGTTTATAATTTATACGATACGCAACTTAGGGAATTAAATAAAACACAACGAAAAGAAATTTTTCAAAAAATAGACAATGCAGCAGAAAACATGACAAATGCTGAAGCAACTGCAATTATTGAAAGGGATTTTGCTATTCGGGAAAATGAATTGGAAATTCGTAAAAAAATGTTCGCAGATTTGGGTAAAATCATTTCGGCCAAAAAAGTCTTACTACTGGCCAAAAGCGAGGAAGATTTTAAGCGCAGCCTATTACGCCGTTATCGGGACGCTAAAAAATAGATTCTTACTTAGTACCCTTTTTGAAAGTAAGTTTCGAAATTTTAAAATTTCCAGAAGCAAAAGCTACGCTATCGTTTACAAATTCAATTGCAAAAAAACCTTCTTTGCTTAAATCTGTCCAAGTATCACCTTTATCAGACGAATATGAAATACCGGGACTGCCAACAGCCACTAAAGCTTTTCCTCTGCTTCCCGGAACGTATTTAACTGAACTCCTATAGCCCGGATTTTTACCGTTAGCAAGTAACTTCCAAGTTTTTCCACCATTTTTTGTAATGGCTTTATTTCCTTCAGTAAAATCTTTATTTTCCCAGTCTCCTCCAAAGATTACGCCTTCTTTTTCATTGTAAAAATCAATACTATAAATACCGGTCATTGCTTTTCCTTGGATTATAGGCGTATCATAAACTTTCCAAGTTTCACCTTTATCTTCGCTTTTAAAAACCCTAGCTTTTTTTCCACCTGTACAAATCCAAACTGTACTGCCAATGATTGCAATATTTGAATTACTTGCAGCAAAGGCTGCTTCACCTTCAAAAATTGGTGGAAGATTTTCGCAGGCAATTTTCTTCCAAGTATTACCTCCATCAACAGTTTTTATAATACTCAAGCAACCGTCGGTTGGATCTCCCATTGCAATTCCTTCTTTATCATTGAAAAACGCTAAAGCATCGTAAAAAACGTTGGAGCCATTTTCAGTATAAACCAATTCAATATTGGTAGCCTCTTCGCCATTAAACCCAATTTTATATAAAAGTGCGGGGTTAGCAATACTTAACACAAAAACCGAATTTTCTCTTGCAGCTATTGCCCTAAATTGAAGAACGGAATCTTCATATTTTATAGTGGCAAGCTTTGGAGTATCTCCATCAATTAAACCAACTTTGCCATTATTGGCAGCAAACCAAACCTTATTTTCATCAATTGGTGCAATCGCTCTAATGCTTAAACTATCGGTAAAGACATTTTCAATTTTTACACTTGTAAATTTAATTTCAGCTTCATCATTACAAGAAATACAAAGAAAAAGTACGAAAACAATTAATAAATAACGCATACATTTTTTTTGTCAAAAGTAAGAAAACAATTAATTGCTAATAGGCTACCTTTGCACGATTATTTTAACACGAGGAAGTCAAAACTTTTTCAACTCAACAATTCAAATGAAATTACACCGAAATCTTGTATTTGCAACGATAGATTCTCTTCAATTAATTTTTAATGAAGGCAAACAAGCAGATAAAGTACTTAGAAATACATTAAAAAGAGATAAAAGATGGGGATCCCGTGACCGCGGTTTTATTGCTGAAACAACTTATGACATTGTAAGATGGAAGCGTTTATATGCTGAAATTGCCGAAGTTAACGAACCTTTTTCCCGTCAAAATCTTTTCAGATTATTTGCTGTTTGGGCTACTTTAAAAGGTATTGCAATCCCAGAATGGCCACAATTTGAGGAAACTCCAACCCGAAGAATAAAAGGGAAGTTTGATGAATTTTCTAAAATCAGAAAAATCCGCGAATCTATTCCAGATTGGTTGGATGAGCTTGGAAGTAAAGAACTTGGCAAGAAATGGGATGCCGAAATTGCAGCATTAAATAATCAAGCTGAAGTGGTTTTGCGTGTGAATACTTTGAAAACTACTGTACAACAACTTCAAAATGAATTGTCAGATCAAAATATTGAAACCGACATTCTAAAAGGTTATCCAAATGCTTTAAAATTGAGAGAACGTGAAAACGTTTTTACAACAGAACAATTTAAAAACGGTCATTTTGAAGTTCAAGACGCTTCTTCACAAAAAGTTGCAGCAATTTTAGACCCACAACCAGGTATGAAAATAGTGGATGCTTGTGCTGGTGCTGGTGGGAAAAGTTTACATATTGCTACTTTGATGGAAAATAAAGGCCAATTAATTTCCATGGATATTTATGAAAATAAATTGAATGAACTAAAACGCCGCGCCCGTAGAAATGATATTTTTAATATTGAAACACGTGTTATAGATTCTACCAAAGTAATTAAAAAATTAGCTGAAAAAGCTGATAAGGTTTTAATAGATGTACCTTGTTCTGGTCTTGGCGTTTTACGGAGAAATCCAGATTCTAAATGGAAAATGGATCCAGATTTTTTGGAAACTATCAAAAATACCCAAAAAGAGATTTTGGATTCTTATTCACGAATGGTGAAACCGGGCGGACAGTTAGTTTATGCAACCTGTTCAATTTTACCTTCAGAAAACGAAAAACAAGTTTCAGCTTTTTTGGGTAGAGAAGAAGGAAAAGAATTTTCTCTTGTTTTCGAAGAAAAAGTTTTGCCAAGCAAGTCGGGATTTGATGGTTTTTATATAGCCTTACTTCAAAAAAAATAATTTGTAACAATTCCTAATTCAAATGAAAAAATTATTATCGCTAGTATTTATTATTATTTCAGCTACAATTTTTGCGCAACAATCCTATTATGATAATGTTGATATAAGAAAAACTGGACAAGAATTATATTTTGAACTTCAGTCGAAAATTAGCATTGCTAGCGGTACATTTACGTATAATGATGTGAAAGATGCAGTAAAAATAACCGATTTAGATCCAACAAATGCTAGTAGGGTTTTATTAGTTTACGGGTATAATGATACTGACGGAAATTGCATTACAGACAGAAGCCGTGACAAAAACAATTTTGGCGGTAGCAATTGTCAATATAACCGTGAGCATGTTTTTGCTCGTAGTCTCGCAAACCCAGGTATGGGTGATGTAAATAGTACTTCAACTGGTATTGGTGCAGATCCACATAATTTAAGACCTTCGGATGTTCAATTTAACGGTCAGCGGGGTAATAAGAAATTTGGAAATGGAACAGGAACTGCTGGCGATGTTGGAAGCGGTAATTGGTATCCTGGTGACGAGTGGAAAGGCGATGTAGCTAGAATGATGATGTATATGTATACACGATATGGAGACAGATGCTTACCATCTTTGGTTGGTGTGAGCACGTTGCAGGACAATACACAAATGTTACAACTATTTTTACAATGGAATGTGGAAGATCCCGTTAATGCCTTTGAAGACCAACGTAATCCATATTTAGAAAGCGTTTATGGAAACCGGAATCCTTTTATAGATAATCCATATTTGGCAACTGTAATTTGGGGAGGTCCAGCGGCAGAAGATAGGTGGGGCATTTTATCTATTGAGCAAGCGTTGGTTAATCAATTTGTAGTTTTTCCAAATCCTGCGAAAGATATTGTTTGGGTTCAGAATACTACGCAGACTCCAATACAAATACAAATGTTTGATATTACTGGAAGAAAAGTATATTCTACAGATATTCAAAATGCTCAAAACACAATAGATGTTTCACAATTTAAATCTGGTGTTTATATTTTGAATATATCTTCAGAAGGAAATACTCTGTCTAAAAAGATTTTAATTGAATAATTAATTTCAATATTATCCACAAAAAAGGTCTTGATATATGTCAAGACCTTTTTTATTTAATGCAAGTATATAATGTACATTTTAACGATTGATGCCCTGTCATTAGCATTAATTTTCACGCAGTAATTCAAACTTTAAATATTATTGACTCGTCCTCAATAACTACATTCACAAAAGAAATAATACAACTACTAAATTTATTAATTTCTTTGCAACTTTTATCTAATAAGTAATTTTTTAAATGTTGTAAAAGTATCATTTTTAAAAACCAAGGTGTAGATACCGCTAGGTAATGCAAGTTGAATAGATTGGTTTCCATTAATAAAAAAGTTGTCTACTTTTTTTCCAACCAATGAGTATACAGTAACTTCAGTATTGGTATTAATTCCCATAACGTTAAGTTGTCCATTACTAGGATTGGGAAATATTTTAATATCCGAAATTGTATTTGATTCAATATTTAAACTTGGATCGTAAGCTACGTCTTGTAAACTTCCATAAATATAATCTACCAAATCTGGCCTATCTATAAATGGATTTCGGTTAAATTGCCAGGTGTAAACTACATTATTTCTATTCATTTCATAATCATCTGCGGGATCTTCATTGTGCCATTGTAGCAAAGTTACCAAGTCACCTAATTGTCCAAGTGTTCCGTTATCTGGGTTTCCTTCTACCAAATCTACATTATTGTATCTTATTGCCATAAACATAACTGCTCGAGCAGCATCTCCTTTCCAACTTCCCAAATTTCCTGCAGGTCCCGAATATTCACCATAATCTTTGTTATTCCGTGAACTGTTTTCTGGTCCGTCTGTAGCTCTTAGTCCGTGACCGTCTGAAATTCCATGACGTAAGGAATCTGGTGATGTTGTAACAAAAATGTCGCGCCCATCTACTACTTCGTCATATTCAATTGTAAAAAATCCACCTCTGGAACGTGGATAGGTATGTTCCCTGTTCCAAAGGCCAACACTACTTCCGCCCATACTTTGATAAAGTATTTTTTTGCGGGGTTGCTCTGTATACATAAGCCATACTTCATTACTATTTAGCGGGTTTTGATCTCCTTCCTTCAAGATATCAATCGCATCATTATAGGTTTGGGCCCTTACATTGTCGCTTGTAATTATATTTTGTAATTCTTGTCTTAAAGCACTGCCAGACAAACCCGTTAAACTAGCATAATATCCAGCTGGGGCAGTGCTTTGAACAATACCAAAAGTTGGGTTTAATGGAGTCCCAAAATTTGCCATTGTAAAATCCAAATCTTCAACTAAAACCAGTACATCATTTATAATTAAATTATATTCTGAAGGAATTTCACCTATATGTATTTTTGCAAATTCATCGCCATCATTTATGCCATCTGTTAACAATTGAATTTGAACTGAAGCTGAATTACTACCAGCAGGAATTGTAAACATTGTATTTCCGCTATAATCGTTAGTACCAAAAGTTCCATTTTCTAAAGTGAAATTCACATTTAAGTTGCTTGTGGTATTAAACTCTGTTGTAAAATTGATAGTCATTATTTGACCTTCCAAATATTGTACTTCATCTGTTGTAAAAGAAATACCGTTAAAATCGAAACCTGTCCCGTCATTTAATACTCCAGGAGTTGGTGTTCCGACAAAATATGTTCCATCATTATTTCTTTGAACAGAATTTATTGTTCCATTTCCACCTTCATCTTCATTTGTTTGAACAGTAATACCTAAAAGTGTCATTAAACCTGTATCGTCAGGATCACTAGTATCATATAATAATGCATCAATTAAGTTTGTGGTTGTAGCTCTTGTAAATTCTGGCCAATCTGTAGCATTCCCCAAATAAATGGCAACAGCATCTGCTCCATTTTGTATGGTTGAAGAGGGAATTAATAAACTTGGTATTGGAGAAACGCCCGTACTACCAATTAACAATAAACCGTTAATATCAGTAGTAAAACCGTCCAAATCCAAAGCGAAATAACTACTGTCATTTCCGCTTGCCGAACCGTTAAAAAGTACCACTACATATCCATCTAAAGGGAAATTTGGCGTATCACTTTTTAGCTCTATAAATTCCGCAAAATCTGCACCTTCAGTATCGCTATCCAACTCATTAATAACAATCTGAGATGTGGTTATTGTTGTAATTAAAGCGAAAACAATTACTGTAAATATTCTTTTCATAAGGATTATTTTCCGCAAAGCTACATTATTATAGGAATGGTTCAATCACTGAAACTGATAGATTACATAAAATTAACTTAAGCTAATTGGTAGAATTAAAAATTAAGGTTGGCAGGTTTATTAAACAAATTCTTAAAAACTTTTAATAACCTCAACTAGTAATATCAAAAAAATACAGTTTAAAAATCTTAAATTTACAGCCTTTTAAAACCTTTAAATTCCACCGAATGATTCATTTTTTTGGAAATGTAGCCAAAACAGTTTTTACAGTTCAATCTAACCATACTTTTTCTGAAGAGGATTCTAATAAGTTACAATGGCTTTTTGGCGATGTTGCTAAAATACATAGTGAAGTAATTTCAGAATATTTTATTGGCCCGAGAGCTGCAATGATTACGCCTTGGAGTACAAATGCGGTTGAAATCACCCAAAATATGGGTATTAAAAGTATTATAAGAATTGAAGAATTTCATAACGCTTCTTCAATAAAAGAAACATTTGACCCAATGCTTTCGCAAAAGTTTAAGCAATTAGATCAAGATATTTTCGATATTTATATTTCACCTGAACCAATTTTGAAAATTGAAAATATTTCCGAATTCAACCAAAAAGAAGGCCTTGCTTTAAATGCTGAAGAAGTTGAATATCTGGAAAATCTTTCAATAAAATTGAACAGAAAACTTACGGATAGCGAGGTTTTCGGTTTCAGCCAAGTTAATAGCGAACATTGTAGGCACAAAATTTTTAATGGCGTTTTTGAAATCGACGGAGAAGAAATGCCCTCTTCCCTATTTAAATTAATTAAAAAAACAGCTGCAGAGAATCCTAATGATATTGTTTCTGCATATAAAGATAATGTAGCATTCGTAAAAGGTCCAATAGTTAAGCAATGGGCGCCAAAAAGTGGTGACAAACCAGATTGGTACGAAGAAAAAGATTTTGAAAGTGTAATTTCACTAAAAGCTGAAACACACAATTTTCCAACAACGGTAGAGCCATTTAATGGCGCTGCAACTGGAAGTGGTGGCGAAATACGTGACCGTTTAGCTGGTGGAAAAGGTAGCTTGCCATTGGCGGGAACTGCCGTTTATATGACATCGTATTCTAGATTAAATAATGAGAAACCTTGGGAAAAAGGCATGAAAGAACGTGATTGGTTATACCAAAAACCGCTGGACATTTTAATAAAAGCCAGTAACGGTGCATCGGATTTTGGAAATAAATTTGGGCAGCCTTTAATTGCAGGATCTGTCCTAACCTTCGAACATGAAGAGGAAGCAAGAAGATTGGGTTTTGATAAAGTAATAATGCTAGCTGGTGGAATTGGATACGGAAAAGCCGACCAAGCCATAAAAGGAAAACCGAGTGAAGGAAATAAAATTGTAGTTCTTGGTGGCGAAAATTATAGAATCGGGATGGGCGGCGCTGCCGTGTCCTCGGCAGATACAGGTTCATTTAACAGCGGTATTGAGTTAAATGCGATACAAAGAAGCAACCCGGAAATGCAAAAACGCGCTGCCAATGCTATACGTGCAATGGTAGAAAGTGATGAAAACACAATTATTTCAATACACGATCACGGCGCTGGCGGACATTTGAATTGTTTAAGCGAGTTAGTTGAAGAAACTGGCGGAAAAATACAAATAGCAAAATTACCAATTGGCGATCCAACGCTTTCGGATAAAGAAATAATGGGTAACGAAAGCCAAGAACGAATGGGCCTGGTAATAGCAAAGGAGAATATAGAAAAACTTAGAAAAATTGCTGATAGAGAACGTTCACCAATGTATGAGGTTGGTGAAGTTACTGGAGATAATCGTTTTAGCTTCGAAAATAAAAATGGCGAAAAACCTATGGATTTTGCCCTTGAAGACATGTTTGGGAGTTCTCCTAAAACAGTGATGCAGGACAAAACAATAATCAGAAACTATAAAAATCCTGAATACGATTATTCAAAAATAAAAGATTATTTAGAAAATGTACTTCAATTAGAAGCTGTTGCTTGTAAAGATTGGCTTACACATAAAGTTGACCGTTGCGTTACTGGTCGCGTTGCAAAACAACAAACTGTTGGGTCTTTGCAGTTGCCTTTAAATAATTGTGGTGTAATGGCGCTGGATTATCACGGAAAAGAGGGCGTTGCCACAAGTATTGGACATTCGCCATTATCGGCTTTAATTAGTCCGACAGCTGGTTCCCGAAATGCTATTACCGAATCGCTTACAAACATTGTTTGGGCTCCTTTAAAAGAAGGCTTAAAAAGTGTTTCGCTTTCAGCAAATTGGATGTGGCCTTGTAATAATGAAGGCGAAGATGCAAGGTTATATGAAGCGGTAAAAGCAGTTTCAGACTTTTCGATTGATTTAGGAATAAATGTTCCAACAGGAAAAGACTCACTTTCAATGAAGCAGAAATACAAGGATGGTGAAGTCATTTCTCCCGGAACTGTAATTATTTCTGCAGCTGGAAATTGTAATGAAATTACCAAGGTTGTTGAGCCTGTTTTACAAAAAGATGGATCTTCAATTTATTACATTAATATTTCGCAGGACGATTTTAAATTGGGTGGTTCTTCTTTTGCTCAAACGTTAAATGCAATTGGAAATGATGCTCCAACGGTGAAAAGTGCAGCTTATGTAAAAACCGTTTTTAACGCACTTCAAATATTAATTAAAGACGATCAAATACGTGCGGGACACGATGTTGCTTCAGGTGGATTGATAACCACATTGTTGGAAATGTGTTTTGCAGACTTAAGTTTGGGTGCAAATTTGGATCTTTCCTCTTTGGGTGAAAAAGATTTGGTGAAACTTCTTTTCGCCGAAAACTGTGGGGTTGTAATTCAAGCTTCGGAAGATTCATCAGTTGAAAGAACGCTTTCAGAAAATAAAATTGACTGGAAAAAGATTGGAACAGTTTCGGAATCTGAAACACTTCAAATAAAAAATAATTCAGAACAAATTGAATTCAGTATTCCTGAAATGCGCGACATTTGGTATAAAACTTCTTATTTATTGGATAGAAACCAAAGCGGCGCTGAATTGGCGAAAACTAGATTTGAAAATTATAAAATCCAAGCGTTGAAATTTGAATTTCCGAAGAATTTCAACGGAAAACTTCCTGTCAGTTCGAGCGCAGTCGAGAACGGTTCGTCTCGCCCTAAAGCCGCGGTTCTCCGTGAAAAAGGAAGCAATAGCGAACGCGAAATGGCTTATATGATGCACTTGGCAGGATTTGATGTAAAAGATGTGCATATGACCGATCTTATTGAAGGTCGCGAAGATTTGACAGATATAAAATTGCTAGTAGCAGTTGGCGGTTTTAGCAATAGTGATGTTTTGGGCAGCGCAAAAGGCTGGGCTGGCGCATTTTTATATAACGAAAAAGCTAATAAAGCATTAAAGAACTTCTTCGCAAAAGATGATACACTTTCATTGGGCGTTTGCAACGGTTGTCAACTTTTTGTTGAACTGGGACTTTTAAATGCCGAAGATATCGAAAAGCCAAAAATGCTTCATAACGACACCGGGAAATTTGAATGTGTTTTTACATCCGTTAAAATTCAAAAGAACAATAGTGTTATGCTCTCGAGTTTTGAAGGTAGTACTTTAGGGATTTGGTCTGCGCACGGAGAAGGGAAATTCAGTTTTCCGAAAGAAGAATCTCATTACAATATTGTTGCAAAATATGGTTATGACGCGCTACCTGCAAACCCAAATGGCAGCGATTTTAACACCGCAATGCTAACCGATAAAACTGGAAGACATTTAGTAATGATGCCGCATTTGGAGCGTTCTACTTTCCCGTGGAATTGGGCATATTACCCAAAAGACAGAAAAAACGACAAAGTTTCACCTTGGGTTGAGGCGTTGGT
>JBBSOK010000010.1:0-37534 GCA_038259825.1 Flavobacteriales bacterium | reverse complement strand
ATTTTGATTATCTATATTTAAAGACTAGTATTTAATACAATATCAAATCATGAAAATATTTTTTCCAATTGTAACATTAACTTTATTGCTGCTTTTTCCAAATCAAGAAATTTTAGCACAATCTTTCCCACAAATGGATTCGTCTCCAATGGATTTAATAATGGCACGACCTGATAAGGATAGTCCGCCGTTTGCTCGCGTAATTTATAGCAGACCTCAGAAAAAAGGACGTGATGTTTTTGGCGAATTAGTGCCTTACGGAGAAGTATGGAGAACAGGAGCTAATGAAGCTACAGAATTAAACATTTATAAGCCGGTACTGTTTGGAACGACCAAATTGAATCCTGGCACCTATACGCTATACACCATTCCCAACAAAGACAATTGGACTATAATAATTAACAGCGATACCAATGTTTGGGGTGCTTACAGTTATAAAAAAGAAAAAGATGTTGCAAGAATGGAGGTAAAAACAAGACGTACCGCAGCACCCGTTGAATCACTTTCAATGATTTTTAGGCCAGAATCTTTTGGTACAACTTTAATGATTGGATGGGATGATGAATTTGTAGAAATTCCGTTTAAAAAAGCTAATTAAGCTATTGCAGTTGTCGATAAAAAAGTCCTAAATGGAATTGTACAATTCCATTTAGGACTTTTTTAATTAAGGGATATTTAAATATTTATGCGTCTGTAATGAAACCTTCCATTTTGGATTTTTCATTACATAATCTACAATTAGAGGAATCATTTTGTCCCGCTTGCTCCACTCTGGTTGTAGGTATAAAATACAATTATTATTTACCTTTTCAGCTTGTTCTTCTGCAAAGCGGAAATCGTCATTGTTAAAAACTATTACCTTCAGCTCGTGTGCTTTTTTATAAACTTCAGGTGTAGGGAGTTTCATTTTTTTAGGTGAAAGGCAAATCCAATCCCAATTTCCTGTTAGCTTATATGCACCGCTGGTTTCTATATGAATTTGCATATTTTCTGCCTTTAAAGCATCTGTTAGCGGATTCATATCCCACATTAGGGGTTCTCCACCCGTAACAACTATAGTTTTAGAATATTTATTGGCATTTTCCACAATCGTTTTTACGGATGTTGGCGGATGCAAATTTGCATTCCAACTTTCTTTTACATCGCACCAATGGCAACCAACATCACAGCCTCCTACTCTTATAAAATATGCTGCAGTTCCTTTATGGAAACCTTCACCTTGTATTGTGTAAAATTCTTCCATTAAAGGCAACATTTCGCCTTTGTTTACTAAGTCTTCAACTTCTATTTTCATCGCTGCAAAAATAGGTTTTTTGAAGATAATACTTTCATAAAAACAAATAGTTTGTTCGAATCAAAATTTCTTATAAATCGAATTAAATTACTGTAAATGCATCATACTAAATTATATTATTTCCAAAATCAATCAATTCAAATTAAGAATTTACAGTTTGCACATTTTAATCATTACTTTTGAGCAAAATTTAAAAAGATGTCAAATAAAGAGGCTTTTTCAAATTATATAAACGAAGGATATACAACCAAAGGAGATTTTATAAATCTTGGCGCCGCAATGCTCGATGGCGAGGCTGTTACTGATGCTTTTGTAAAAATCCCACTGAAAACTTTAAATCGCCACGGTTTAATCGCTGGAGCTACTGGAACTGGAAAAACTAAGACTCTTCAAATAATTGCAGAAAATTTATCGGAAAAAGGTATTCCGGTTTTATTAATGGATATTAAGGGAGATTTGAGCGGTCTCGCACAACCTGGAACGGATAATGCAAAAATTGCAGAGCGCCACGAAATGATTGGTTTTCCTTATAAAGCGTCAAAATTTCCTGTTGAAATATTAAGTTTATCAGACCAAAATGGCGTTAGACTTCGGGCAACCGTTAGCGAATTTGGGCCAGTTTTACTCTCTCGAATTCTGGAGTTGAGTGATACGCAATCCGGAATTGTTTCGGTCCTTTTTAAGTATTGTGATGATAATAAATTACCGCTTCTGGATTTAAAGGATTTTAAAAAAATACTTCAATATGCCACGGAAGAAGGTAAAGACGAACTTGCAAAGGATTACGGGCGTATTTCCTCATCTTCAACTGGCTCCATTCTTCGGAAAGTTGTAGAACTTGAACAACAAGGTGCAGATAAATTCTTCGGTGAACTTTCTTTCGATCCACAAGATTTAATGCGCATTGACGAAAATGGAAAAGGTTATATTAATATATTGCGCCTTACCGATGTTCAAGATAGACCTAAATTATTTTCAACGTTTATGTTGAGCTTGTTGGCTGAAATTTATTCAACCTTCCCAGAACAAGGCGATAGCGGTAGACCTGAATTAATAATTTTTATTGATGAAGCGCATTTAATTTTTAACGAAGCTAGTGGCGCATTGCTGGATCAAATTGAAAGTATTGTAAAATTAATCCGCTCCAAAGGCGTAGGACTCTACTTTGCAACCCAAAACCCAACCGATGTACCAGATGCAGTATTGAGTCAGTTAGGTTTAAAAATACAGCACGCACTCCGCGCCTTTACGGCAAAAGATAGAAAGGCAATAAAGTTAACGGCAGAAAATTATCCGCTTTCAGACTATTATAAAACCGACGAAGTTTTAACTTCCCTTGGTATTGGCGAAGCTTTGGTAAGCGCATTAAACGAAAAAGGAATTCCAACACCCCTTGCAGCTACAATGTTGCGAGCGCCAATGAGTAGAATGGATGTTTTGGAAGATGATGAGCTTAAGGATTTATTGAATAGTTCAAAATTAATTAGAAAGTACAACGAAGAAACAGACCGGGAAAGTGCTTATGAAATGTTGACGGAGAAAATAGAAACCGCAAATAAGCAAGAAGCAATTCAAAAAGCGAAAGAAGAAAAGCAAGCGTTTGAGAGAAATCGTAGTGAGAGTAGAAATGATAGTCGCAGAACTTCAACTCGTAGAAGTACGGCCCAAAATCCACTCATAAAAGTTTTGACTAGCGCAACGGTAATTCGCGGTGTGTTTGGTATTCTTATTAAATTAATGAAGTAAATAAAACAAAAGAAAAATTATAAAATTTAAAAATGAAAAAAACAATTATCCTAAGTCTATTAGTTTCAATAGCATTTGTACAATGTAAAAAAGATAAAGATCCCTTTATGATTGGTAATGGGGAAATTGGGAATTTATCGAAATCAGTTCAAATGCGTATGTTAGATTCAATTTTTGCAAATGATAGTATAGTAAAGATCGACGCCCCAAAAGATGCGATTGATACTCAAGGTGAAGTTGAAATATATGATAAGGAAGGAAACAAGCTTATGTTGATAACACCCGAAATAGAAACCGATCCGGATAGTAAAATTTCTTATATCCAACTATTTGATGCTCGGTACAAAACTGAAAAAGGTTTAACTACTGCCAGTACTTTTAAAGATATTAAAGCCAATTACACAATTGAAAATGTGCAGACTACCATAAATGCAGTTGTCGTGTTTTTAAAGGATAGCGACATTTATGTTACAATAGATAAAATGAATTTGCCAGAGGAAATAAGATACAATCTAGAAACAAATGTAGATGCGGCACAAATACCAGACACTGCACCTTTAAAGTATTTTATGATAGGCTGGGATCACGAAGAAGAAGTTGAACCTACCAAAGAGTAAGGTTTATCCTTTTAAGGTAAATCTTTAATAGTATTAAATAAATTTAACAAATAAGTCCCGAATTATTGGGACTTTATTTTACTTTTAATTTCCATTAAAAATATAAAGAAATGATTAAAATTTTAGGATTGATTTTAACCCTAGCCGGAGGAATAAGTTTAGTTTTAGGAATAATAGCGGCTTTCGGAAGCTTAAACTTGGGCAATGCAAAATGGGCACTTATAATATTAGGTATTGTATTCTTTTTTGCAGGAATCGGTCTTTTAAAGAATAGAAAAGATACCGACGCTTAATTGAATTATAATTAAACTCAATTAAGATTCCAATACTTTTAATTTTGAAACTAAATTTTAGAAACTATGGCAAAATCTACTATTAAAAATGAAGAGCAATACCAAGCTTTAGTCGAAAAAGGATATAGCAAAGAAAAAAGTGCAAGAATAGCTAATACTCCGGATGCCGGAAAGAAGGGCGGTAAAGCAAAGCCCTACGAGGAATGGACAAAGGCAGAGATTTATGATCAAGCCAAAAATGTAGGTATTGATGGCCGCTCAAAAATGAGTAAAAACGAATTAATCAAAGCACTTAGAAACAATTAATGAGCGAAAATTTAAGACCCTTCCATTTAGCAATACCCGTTTCCAATCTTGAGGAGGCAAGAATTTTTTATCGCGATACACTAGGTTTATCCGAAGGGAGAAGTAGTGATCATTGGGTAGATTTTAATTTTTTTGGGCACCAATTTGTTATTCATTTAAAAGAAAACAAATCTGTTGAAGCTGAAGCAATTAATAGCGTTGACGGTAAAGATGTCCCAATCCCCCATTTTGGAGTTGTTTTGGATATGGAAACTTTTGAAACTTTTTCGAATAAATTAAAGGAAGCCAATATTCAATTTATAATTGAGCCGTATATTCGATTTAAAGGTGAAGTTGGAGAGCAGGCTACGATGTTTTTTAAAGACCCGTCTGGAAATGCGTTGGAATTTAAGGCATTTAATAATCTAGATCAACTCTTCGCCAAATAATATAAATTATGAATAGAATTGCACCACAAACCATACGCCAACTTTTTGTTCTACTACTTATATTAGTTTTTGGCGGCCTAATATTTGTTGAAATATTACCATATCTAACCGGAGTTTTAGGTGCGGTAACCATTTACGTTTTAATGCGGAAATGGATGACCAAATTGGTTAAACAAAGAAAGTGGAACAAAAGCCTTTCAGCAATTCTCTTAATGCTTTTTTCATTTATAGTTATTTTAGTACCAATAGCAGGAATTGTATTAATGCTTGGCAACAAAATTGGAGATGCCGTTAAAAATAGTGAAGAAGTTGTAAGCGCTTTTAAAGAACAATTAGGCAAAATTGAAGACAATGTTGGTTATGATTTGAGTTCTCAAATAGATACCAGCTCCATAACATCGTGGCTTTCAGAAAATTTACAAGGTCTTGCAGGTGGCACGTTTAATGCGTTTATAGCCATAGGCCTTATGTATTTTATGCTGTATTACATGTTTGTAAATCAAAAGTCATTAAAAGAATCTCTTTCAGAATATATCCCACTTAAGAGAGATAATTTGGCAGAAATTGGAAAAGAAGTGCAATCTATGGTTCGGTCTAACGCAATTGGAATTCCGTTAGTAGCTATTGCGCAGGGTATAATTGCACTTGTAGGATTTTTTATATTTGGTATTGAAGATCCATTTTTTTGGTTCGTTATCGTTACAATTGGGTCAATGATTCCTTTTGTTGGCACGCTGATTGGAATTTTACCTGTTTTTATTCTTACACTATCAACTGGTGATAATGTTGCGGCTTGGGGAATCTTGATATATGGTTTTGTGGTTGTTGGTAGTACGGATAATGTAATTAGACTTTATGTTTTACAAAAACTAGATAATGTTCATCCACTTGTAACCCTTATAGGTGTTATTGTTGGTGTTCCACTATTTGGATTTATAGGCCTAATTTTTGGACCGTTACTTATCAGTCTTTTTATGGTGATTGTTCGTATTTACAAAGATGAATATGGCAAACGGACAGTTCCCGAAGGAAGTGAAAGGCTGTAGTTTCTAAAAATTATTTTCCAGAAAATTATATGTTTTCTAAAATTAAAAAAACCAGATTTCCATTAGGATATCCGTTGCTTATATGGGACGGAGAATGCGGTTTTTGTAAATATTGGATTATGTTTCTAAAAAATAAAATTTCAAATAAAGTGAAATTTGAAACGTATCAAAACGCTGCATCAAATTTTGAAGATATTCCTTTAATAGAATTTAAAAAAGCTTCGAGATTTATTGATAGCGATGGCAATGTTTTTAGTGGTCCAGATTCACTTTATAAAGCTCTCACCTTTTCAGAAAACAAATATTTTGACTGGCATTTATTATACAAGCAGAATAATGCTTTTAGGATTGTTAGTGATTACGGCTATAATTTTATTGCAAAAAATAGATCCTTTATGTTTAAGGTTACTAAAGTATTCTTCGGTAAAAACCCCCAACGGATTCAACATTATTGGATAATCTATTTTATTTTGCTGATATCGTTATTTAGCGTAATGTCATTCTATTTATAACAAAATTTTAAACTTTTTGTGAAAATCAAATTACTATCTTTAAACTTATAAAACCAAACCTATGAGTTCAATAACAGATTTTATAAATAAATTATACTTTAATCCAGGAAACCGAGATGAGGTTGATGAAGAATATGTTGAGGAAGAAATTACAAAAATTAAGGATGAGGATGTTGAAGTTGTAATGAAAAATGAAGAGGCAATCAATAAAAAATTTAGCGGTGCCAATTCATTAAAAAAATATGCTCAACTTGGTAAAATAATGTTCGGAATGTTGAAGGACATTAAAAATGGTAATTATCCACAAATACCTTGGTTTACAATTGCGACAATTGTTTTGGCCTTGTTATACGTTTTAAATCCTATGGATGTTATTCCAGATTTTATTCCTGGCTTGGGATATATTGATGATGTTGGAGTATTGGGAATTTGTGTAAATTGGATTGAAACTGATATTCACAAATATCTTGATTTTAAATTGAAAGAAGGAAAAGGGTTATAGTAAAACAACTTTTTTAATAAATAGTAAAGCTAACTTGTTGTAAAAAATAGGTTAGCTTTTATCTTTTGTAATCTTTTGCTTTTTCCCAATAATGAAATAAGAAATCGCACCAAAAAAAGGAAGAAATAAAACTACAAGAATCCAAATTACTTTGTTATCTCCTTTAAAATTATTGTTTACAATGTCTACCAAAGCAATTATTGGCAACACACTTATACATAATAAAAGTGCTATTAAAATAATTTGCCACATCCCAATTGCAGTGAATATCATTAAATCAAATTAGTTTCAAACATTAATTTTCTGCTCTACGCTGATCTCTAGCTAATAAGGTATTTTTCAGTAACATTGCAATAGTCATTGGACCAACTCCGCCAGGTACAGGCGTTATAAAAGATGCTTTTTTGCTAACATTTTCGAAATCTACATCACCTTTTAAAACATAACCTCTTTTACTATTTGCATCTTCAACTCTTGTAATACCAACATCAATAATGACAGCATCGTCTTTTACCATTTCAGCTTTAAGAAATTCCGGAACGCCGAGAGCTGAGATAATTATATCTGCTTGTGTGGTAATTTGAGCAATGTTTTTAGTGTTGCTGTGTGTAAGCGTAACTGTGCTATTTCCAGGCCAACCTTTGCGGCTCATTAAAATACTCATCGGTCTACCTACAATATGGCTTCTGCCAATAACAACCGTATGTTTTCCTTTAGTATCTACACCATAACGTTGCAGTAATTCTAAAATCCCAAATGGTGTTGCAGGTATAAATGTGCTCATATCCAAAGCCATTTTTCCGAAATTTTCTGGATGGAAACCATCCACGTCCTTACTTGGATCTACCGCCATTAATACTTTTCGGGTATTTATTTGGGGAGGCAAAGGCAATTGGACAATAAAGCCGTCAATATCATCATTTTCGTTAAGCTCCTTTATTTTTTGAAGTAATTCGAACTCGCTTGTTGTATGCGGCAGACGTACCAAAGTCGATTCAAATCCAACTTTTTGGCAAGATTTTACTTTACTAGCAACGTACGTTAAACTAGCACCATCATCCCCAACAATAACGGCAGCCAAATGTGGTACTTTTTCGCCACGCTCGCGCATTTTATCAACCTCAGCAGTTATTTCAGCTTTAATGTCGTTACTTACTTTTTTACCATCGAGAATTGTCATAGTTGTTCGTGTTGGTTGTTGGTTGTTGGTTGTTGGTTGTTGGTTGTTGGTTGTTGGTTAAAAAAAGAATGAAAAGAATTTTATCATTTCATTATCGAAATAGAAAACTATCGCATTTTCCCCATCATCTGCATCATCTTTTTACCGCCGCCGCCTTGCATCATTTTCATCATTTTACTCATTTGGTCAAACTGCTTCATTAGCTGATTTACTTGTTGCACATCTGTGCCACTTCCTTTTGCAATTCTTTTTTTACGGCTGCTGTTAATTGTGGATGGTACAGCCCGCTCGCCAGGAGTCATACTATGGATTATTGCTTCTATGCCTTTAAATGCATCATCATCAATATCTACATCTTTTAATGCTTTGCCAGCTCCGGGAATCATACCAACAAGGTCTTTCATACTTCCCATTTTCTTCACCTGCTGAATCTGACTCAAGAAGTCATCAAAACCAAACTGATTTTTAGCAATTTTCTTCTGTATTTTTCTTGCTTCGTCTTCATCAAATTGTTCTTGGGCTCTTTCAACCAAAGAGATAACATCTCCCATTCCCAAAATACGTTCTGCCATCCGGCTTGGATAGAAAACATCAATAGCGTCCATTTTTTCGCCTGTACCAATAAATTTTATTGGCTTATCTACCACACTTTTAATGGATATTGCAGCTCCACCTCGGGTATCACCGTCTAATTTTGTAAGAACAACACCATCAAAATTTAAGCGTTCATTAAAGGCTTTTGCAGTATTTACAGCATCTTGACCTGTCATTGCATCTACCACAAATAAAGTTTCCTGTGGATTTACAGCTTTATGAACTTCCGCAATTTCTGCCATCATAGCCTCGTCTATTGCCAGACGTCCTGCAGTATCTATAATTACTACGTTAAAGCCATTTTGCTTTGCATGCTTTATTGCGTTTTGGGCAATTTCTACAGGATTTTTATTTTCTGGTTCACTATAAACCTCGACGCCGATTTGATCGCCAACTACGTGTAGTTGATTAATTGCAGCCGGACGGTAAATATCACAAGCTACTAAAAGCGGCTTCTTAGTTTTCTTAGTTTTAAGGTAATTAGCAAGTTTTCCAGAAAAAGTAGTTTTACCACTACCTTGAAGTCCCGACATCAAGATTACACTTGGTGAGCCAGCAAGATTAATACCTTCAGCATCACCACCCATAAGTTCGGTAAGTTCATCCTTAACCAATTTTACCATCAATTGGCCTGGTTGTAGCGTTGTCAATACATTTTGACCTAATGCTTTTTCCTTTACAGTATTTGTAAAGTCCTTTGCAATTTTAAAGTTAACATCGGCATCCAAAAGCGCACGACGTACTTCCTTTAAAGTTTCCGCCACATTTACTTCGGTGATACTACCGTGACCTTTTAAAACGTGTAACGCCTTATCTAATTTTTCGCTTAAACTATTAAACATATATAGGTTTTTATGTAATTCTGAGTTATAAACTTCGCTAAAACATACAATTGGATTTCATCAATTTAGATTGCAAAGTAGGGCTGCAAAGATAACATTCTAACGGCTAGTTGGCAAATATGAGAAACCGAAATCTATTTCAATTTTATATGAATTAAAATTGGGCTGAAACACCATAATTTTATGGTTAAATACTTAACCGCTTAAAATTAAATACTATGTATTTATGAAAGAATAGATTTTATTTTATGACTAAATCAAAATTAGCTAAACAGGGTTTCAAAAATATTAAAAATTGCCTTTGGCGAATAAGGCCAAAAAAATTAAGAAAGTAAACTTATCGGACGAATCCTCAAATATCCAAATACAACAGTTCTTAAATTTGTAGACGAAAGCCAAATTGATTTTTAAACTATCGTGAACACTTAATTTAATTTCCTAGTTTCCTTAAAAGGCTTGCGTAATTCAAATTTTGCTGGCTTAATAGTTTCTATAAAAGGTTTTAAGAAAAGATTTTTAACTTTTGAACGATGCCTCACATACAATGTCATTGATTCTGGTTGGGCGCCTAATGCGCTTTTAATCAATTCACTTGTCCGTCCTAAATAAAGTTGCTTAACTTTTAAATTTATAGCTTGTTCAACATAGGCATAGAGCAAACGTTCGTAAACGGCATATTTTGTATTTAATTCATAATCTATACCAACGTAATTAGCCTCTAGCCTATCGTTATTGAGTATTGCCGTACTATAACCTATTATTTCACTTTCAAGAATCAAGGCAGTACACATTAACTTTTCCCCCAAGTTAGATTTTAAAAGTGGCAGACTTTTTACATATTCCTCACCGTATAAAAAATCAACTTTTTGCAAGACGTTATGGTAAAGCTTATGTAATTGATCTAAATTTTCTATGATAACGGTGGAAGAAAGAGTTTTAATTTCCAAAGATTCAGCTTTTTTGAAAGCGCTATTTGCCTTGGTGCGATATTTGGTTTTCATATCGTTCAAATAATCTTCAAACGAATTCCAAGAAGGCTTTAAATCTAAAACCATATTTACATCAATCTGAAATGGTCTAAATTTAGAATCTTCAAATACAGGAGTAATTTCATCAGATTCTTTCCAAAATTCTTTGAATAAAATGAAATCAAAACTATCTTCAAATTCTGGATTTTTTGAAAGTTTTTTGGCTGCATTTGCCATTATTTCAACTGCAGTATTTTTTGAAATTTCATCGGAAAAAGCAAATCCATTTTCACCAGTTGCAAACATATTGCCACAAACCAGGCAATTAATTGAAGTTCCTTGATCCGTTTTTCTACAGTCTTGAAGAATTTTATAAACTAAATTTCCATCAAGATTTTGCTTTGATGTAAATTTTATAATCTGAAAAACGCCAGCAATGATAGGTTTTTGTTCAGCATTATAACCAAGTGTATAAATAAATTTTATATCAGATTTCAATCCACTTTGCATTGCTGATAGATACGGCAGTGAAAGAAGTATATTAGAATTATTAACTACTGAATTCCAACCACTTTCATCAATTGATTCAGTGTTAAAATAAAAAGTAAACTCTTCCATAGATTTAACCATAAATGGTAATTCTGATTGAATTCATATTTAAAAAATTGGTCGAAAAAAACCAACTATTGTTACAGTTGGTTTTTGGTATTAACGTATGTTATTTTAATTTATCTATTTCTTCTACCAGAGCCTTTTCTGTCTTTATTTCTTGAAGTACTCCCACCTTGCTTTTTAGCACGGATTGCTCTAACTCTATCTGCTTTTTCCTTCTTTTTTTCGGCCTCTTCTGCCTTTACTTGAGCCATTGTTTCGGTTGGTTGAAAGTTATCCAACGTTTTGGTTTCTATACGTTCGCCAACCAGCTTTTCAATATCCCGAAGGTAACCAACCTCATCCAAACTCACTAAAGATATAGCTTCACCACTTGCTCCTGCTCTACCCGTTCTACCTATTCGGTGTACGTAGTCCTCAGAAATATTGGGCAATTCATAATTAATTACGTGCGGTAATAGTGGAATATCAAGTCCTCTTGCTGCAATATCGGTTGCTACTAAAACCCTTACTTTTCCACTTTTAAATCCTTCCAATGCTCGTGTACGTGCACCTTGGCTTTTATTTCCGTGGATAGCTGCGGAGGAAATCTTCGCTTTTTCCAGCTTTTCACTTAATCTATTTGCACCATGTTTTGTTCTTGTAAAAACCAAAACTTGCTGCCAATTTCCTTCTGAAATTAATTTAATGGCAACGTCTGTTTTTTCGGCTTTATCAACTCTGTACACAAGTTGATCAATTTTTTCAACAGTTGTATTTTCAGGCGTGGCTTCTACCATAACCGGATTGTGCATAAATTGACTTGCCAGTTGCTTTATCTCTTTTGAAAAAGTTGCTGAGAAAAGTAAATTTTGTCTTTTAGCTGGCAATAGTGCTAGTATCTTATTAATATCGCGAATAAAACCCATGTCCAACATCCTGTCCGCTTCATCTAAGACCAAACATTCAACTTTTGAAAGGGATAGCGCATTTTGACCAATCAAATCCAATAATCTGCCTGGTGTAGCTATTAAAATGTCCACGCCATTTCGTAGCGCTTTAATTTGAGGATTTGCGTTTACACCACCAAAAATAACGGCCGTTCGTAAATCTGTAAACTCGCTGTATTCTTTAAACTCTTCTTCAACTTGGGCTGCTAATTCCCGTGTTGGCGTAAGTGCTAGAACACGCACTGGTCTTTTCCGTAAAGTAGATTCGCTATTTAAATTATGAATGATTGGTAAGGCAAAACCAGCTGTTTTTCCACTTCCTGTTTGGGCCGATGCCAAAACATCTTTACCTTCTAAAATTAATGGAATTGCTTTTTGTTGAATTGCCGATGGTGTATCGTATCCTTTTTTGCTAATTGCTTTTAGCAGGGCATCAGATAGCCCGAGAGATTTAAATGACATAAAAAATTGTTTCTGGTTTCAGGTTCCAATTTTTTTTGGGGAAACTGAACGAAATCAAGGCTTTTAATATAGTAACCTTAAATTTTAATTAGGCCGCGAAGGTACGGTTTATTTATTCAGCACCTTTCACATATTAACGTTTCAATTAATTACAAGCTATTAAACTAATTTGTGTGTTTCCGGCTAATATGGTTTTTGCTATCTTTAGAACCCGAAAAGCATTATTAATAATTCAAATTCAAATAACTTTATGAAATCCATTACTTCAACAATAATATTACTTTTTAGCATTACGCAACTTTTTGCGCAAAGCGATAAAGAAATGGTAGAAAGTACCGTTAACAAAAATACCATTGAAGGCCATATTTACTTTTTAGCAGACGATTTGCTGCTAGGTAGACAGACCGGAAGTCCAGAAAATAAAATTGCTGCTTCCTATCTCGCCAATACATTAAGAGGTTATGGAGTTAAACCAGTAGCTGGATTAAATGGATATTATCAAAATGTTCCTCTGAAGAAAACATCGGCTCCAAAACGTGTTTATGTAAATCTAAACGGAGAAGATGTTAAGCAATTAGTAGCTATGGACATTGCTGAAATAAATTACGGCGGCTCCGGAGTTTATCTTGGATATGGCTTGCAGGAAGATTATAAGAATAAGGATGTAGCTGGCAAAGTTATAATAATAAAAGGCGGAAGTTCAAAAACAAAGGACACGAGGGCTGCTTTCGGTTTGCGTGAGGAAAAAGCGAAATTGGCAAAGGCAAACGGTGCTGTTGGTATTGTTGAATTAGTAGACACAGATGAAAGCATTTGGAGCTTTATAGATCATAATTATAACAGTGATAAGGTAGAGCTTGCTATACAAAATACAAACGCTGAAAAAAATGTATCATTACCCTATACTTGGGTTAGAGATTCTGGCAGTAAAATTGCGGCAAATTTGGGTAAGAGCACGAGGTTGAAAATGGAGTTTAATATTATTCCATCCAAAGATCAAATCATACAGTCCCAAAATGTAGTTGGATACCTTGAAGGTAGCGATTCAAAACTTAAAGATGAATTTATTATCTATTCTGGACATTATGACCACGTAGGTGTTGGCCAGCCAGATGCTACGGGCGATACAATTTATAACGGTGCACGTGATAATGCTGTGGGCGTAACAACTGTTTTAAGCGTTGCGGAAAATCTTGCAAAATATCCTACAAAGCGATCAGCACTTTTTATACTTTTTACGGGTGAAGAAAAAGGGCTTTTAGGAAGCCAATATTATGTTGAAAATCCTGCCTTGCCTTTAAAACAAATGGTTTATTGTTTTAACAGCGATAATGCCGGATATAACGACACAAGTGTTGCAACCATTGTTGGATTAGGAAGAACAACTGCTGAAAAAAACATTAAAAACGCAGCTACAGAATTTGGATTGCAAGCAATAGATGATCCTGCGCCAGAACAAGGACTGTTTGACAGAAGCGATAATGTACACTTTGCAAAGGCCGGTATACCAGCACCAACATTTTCACTAGGTTTTAAGAGTTTTGATGGCGATGTAACAAAATATTACCACCAAGCAAACGATGAAGCAGAAACATTAGATTACAATTACTTATATAAATTCTTTAAAAGCTACGTACTTGCTAGCCGTTTAATTGGCAACGATCCAAATACTCCAAAATGGGTAAAAGGAGATAAATATGAGGCGGATGGGATTAAGTTGTATGGAGGGAAATAATTATTTTTAGTATAACATTTACACCTAAGCTTAAAAGACCTTGAGTACACTTTAAATAAAAAAATTAAGCTTTCTAAGTGTTTAGAACATAATTTTTCACTTCGATTATCATAATTGATTTCTTGAATTATATAATTTTCAAATAAAAAATTCTGTATTAATATTAAAAGTCAAATAAAAAAACTAAATCGAACTTATAGTGTAGGCAACAAAACTTTATCTATAGCGTGAACTACACCGTTTGCGGCTTGTACATTTACAACTATAATATTACTTACTCTACCATTTGGATCTGTTACAGTAGAATTTGCTGCATCAATTATAACTGGCTCTCCCAAGGTAGGAACCGGTCCAGAAACTAATTGATCTGCTCTTACATTAGCCCCTGGAATTACGTGTGTATTTAAAGCAGCCGTTAGTATTGCACCATCAATATCACCTAAACCACCTGCGCCCAATTCAACAAGTAAATCGTCAAAAGCAGCATTTGTTGGCGCAAATACGGTAAATGGTGCTGGATCTGTACCCAAAAGAGTTGAAAGAACTGTTACATAATCTGGTTGATCATCACGTGTTAGTGCAGCTACCAAGCTACTAAAAGTGGGATCTGCAGTAGCAAATGTTACTACAGTTGGCAAAGCAATAACACCATCTACAATATGAACAACTCCATTTGCGGCAGTAACGTCTGGTCCTTCTACTTGAGAAACTCCATTTAATCTAACGCCATTACTAGTATTTATATACAAACTTAAATTAGCATTGGTATCCGAAAAAGTTGCCAATGTTGTAGTGTAAGATGTTGTAAAACTACTTGATAAAAATTCGCCAGTTAATACGTGGTTTAATAATACTTGTGTTAATACCGGCACGGGAATATCTCCTAATCCAGGAATAGAATTTTCAGTCAAAAAGTTTTGGAAGGCGGTATCTGTTGGAGCGAAAACCGTAAAGGACGCATCACGATTGTTTAAAACATCGTTAAGCCCTGTTATATTTAATGCCTGGGTTAAAATAGATAAACTTGGAGTCATACTAGCAAGACCACTAATTGTTGGGTTTACAATATCCAATGCTGCTTGCGGTAATAAAACTTTATCTATTGCGTGAACTACTCCATTACCTGTTTGAACGTTGGTAACAATAATATTGGAAGCCATTCCTGTTGCATCAATAATTTTTGGGCCTCCTTCTAAACTAATTGTAATATCTTCTCCTTGAAACGTAGTTGCTGTCTGTCCTTCAGTTAAAGCTTCTGCTCTAACATTAGCGCCTGCAATCACATGATAGTTTAAAATAGTTTGTAACAATGCAGTTGGCACTTCATCCAAACTAGTTAAACCTAAGGCAGTTAGTAAATTTGCAAATGCCGTATTGGTTGGTGCAAAAACGGTAAATGGAGAATTACCTGTGCCAGATAATAGGGCCACATAATCTACAGAATTATCTGAAGCTGCTATTAAAGCATCTACCAATACTGAAAATGTTGCAGTGTTAGCAGTAGCTTGTGTAACTATTGTAGGGATTGCAATAACAGTATCTACTGCGTGTATTACACCATTACTAGCAGGGACATCTGCTTGGGTAACATTTGATATTCCGTTGATTCTTACGCCTGCAGACGTATCAATATATAAACTTAGATTGGCTTCCGTATCCGCAAAGGTTGCTAGGGAGTTTACGTAACCAGTTTCTAGATTGTCAGAAGTATTTACTGTTGCCAATACATGATTTAATAACGTATTGGTTAATACATCAACAGGTACATCATTTAAACTTGCAAATCCATTGGAGGAAAGAAATTCAGCAAAGGCAGCATTATTTGGTGCAAATACCGTGAAAGTACCCGAATTAGAAAGTACTGTATCCAATCCAGCTCTTTCCAAAGCTGCTCCAAGTGATGAAAAGTCTGGGTTGGCAGCCACAAAATCTGCAATTGTTGTGCCCACTGGCGGTGGATTTGAATCATCATCATCGCTACACGAAAACGTGAAGACAGCTAAGATGGTAATAAGAGTCATTTTTAAAAGATTTTTCATAATAAAAGTTTTGAGTTAATTATCATTTCTATAAAAACAACTGCAAAACCAAAACTCCCCCGGAAATTATTTTTTTAGCAAATTTTTAACATCTAGCTTTTATTCAAGATTTTGTAAGATATTCAGTTTGAAGTATAAATAAAAAGTGCCATACGTAGTAAAACGAATGGCACTGAAATAATTTTGCTGATACTGTCCTAGTTACAAACTTGTCTATATTGCAATATTGTAGACTTTAACTCTTCATTATTAGAAATAGTAATATTTAAATTATGGTTTACATTTATCGTTATTGGATATTGGATTGATGCCAAAGTATTTGCATTATACCCTTCAATAGATTGATAAGTTTTTCTGTCGTGGTCATAAATAACAGTAGAAAAATTACCAGATTCAGAATTAAATAATGCAATATTCATAGGATAATTAAAATCTACACACGCTATAAAATCATTTAAAAGAAGGCCATTGTTACAATTGTTCTGTAAATTTAAAAGCATTTCATAATTTAAGATTTCAATTTGTTTATGATTGCTGAATGTAACTGTAATAGGGAAAATAGGTAAAATAGAATCGGCTTCATCAAAAACCGATAAATCGTCTTTGCCATTAATGCTATAAACAACATTATTATAAGAAATCTGATATGGGAAGTTTATGCTAAAACAATCAGAATTATCAATTACATCATCAAATGAGCCATCGTGTAAAGCAATTAAAGTTACCAACTCCTTAAGTTGAGCATCCTCTAAAAAAGACTCTTCGGTTGGTGTAGTTTCCAAAATAAATTCTTCTCTTTGACAAGCAATTAGAAGCAATAGACACATTATTAAAATAAAATTCTTCATAACATTGTATTTAACTTAAAACAACTTACTTAAAAAATTTCCTACCAGACTATGCCAAAAAAATTATTCAGTACTGTTTGTGACGAGCATATTTTTGAGCAAATTTATAAAAGATTTGCAAAAGAATTGCACAACATACTGTATTATAAGTTTGGCAATCAACTAAATACTGAGGACAAAATACAAGAAGCATTTGTAAAGTTATGGCAAAACTGTAAAGACATTGAACCCGACAAAGCAAAGGGGTTTCTTTTTGTAACCGCGAAAAATTTGAGTTTAAATGAATTGAAGCATAACAAAGTACTTTTAGCATATAGCAAAACGGTGGAAAATAATGATACTTACACTACGCAAGAACATTTTAAGGAACCAGATGAAAAACTAGTAAAATACAAAAAAGCACTAGAAAATCTAACTGAAGCGCAACGTGTTGCTTTTATGTTAAGCAAGGTTGAAGGGAAAAAACATAAAGAAATTTCAGAAATATTGGGCATAAGCCAAAAGGCTGTAGAAAAACGAATTTACACAGCAATCAAAAAAATTAAGGAAGACATAACAGGAATGCAGTAGTTTTAATTTTAGGTAGGAGTTTTGTCTACTTAATTGTTTTATAATAAAATGAATATACCAGAAAAAAACATATTGGTTAAAAAGTGGATAGACGGCTCTATTACCGAAGAAGAATTAAACGTTTTTAAAACTTTTGATGATTTTGAAGATTACGCCTACATTGCTAATAATGCCGCCCACTTTAAATCGCCTTCCTTTAGGGAAGACGAGACCTATGCTACAATCCGCAAAAAAATAGAATCAGAAAAAACGAAATCCGTTAATAGATTGCGAGCAATTTTTGCCGTTGCCGCAACCGTTGCCATTTTATTTGGTTCTTATTTTACTTTCTTTAAAACATATAATACTATTATTACTGCAGATTCAAACCAAATGGCTTATACGCTTCCAGATAATAGTGAAGTCTTATTAACTAAAAATAGTACTATTACTTTTAATGAAGATTCTTGGGAGACCGAAAGGAATTTGTCTTTAACTGGTGAAGCTTTTTTTAAAGTAAGCAAAGGTTCAATGTTTAGTGTGAAAACTGAAAATGCATCGGTTTCAGTATTAGGAACTCAATTTAATGTAGATGCTAAAAACAATCTAAAGGTAAGTTGTTACGAAGGTAAAGTTTTGGTGAAAACAAAAGGCAGTGAACAAATACTCACCGCCGGACTCGAATTTAGCCCTGAAATTAGTGATACGGCTTATCCAATTTTTATCGATGCGCCGATGTGGGTTTCTAATGCTTTTATTTTTAAAAGCAAACCATTGGATAAAATTGTTACGGCAATAGAAATACATTACGGTAAAACAATTGTTATGGATAAAAACATAGATGGTAATCGTCTATTTACGGGTAAAATAAATAGTAATAACTTGAAAATTAGTTTAGAAGAATTAACAATTCCACTAAATTTACAATTCGAAATACAAGAAAATAGCGTGATTATAAAAAAATAATATGTCCAGCTACATTTCAACATCAATTGTTGCCCTATTATTTTTAAGTTTTAGTATCTCTGCTCAAAACAAAACCGCCCAAATACCTCTGCAAAATGTTCTAAAACAGCTTGAAAACAAATTCAATTGTACATTCAATTATAGCGATACGGATATTTCCAATCATCGAGTTAACTTTATTCAGCCTAACTCGCTTTCGCAATCACTTCAAATTTTAGAGTCTGAAACCTTATTCAATTTTTACACTTTATCGGAAAATATAATAGCTGTTTCACTTAAAAAAAATTTGATAAACATCTGCGGAAAAATCAAATTTAAAGATGAAATACAATCTTTGCAAGATTATACGATTACAACACAATATCAAGAAATAAAAGTTATTGGCGAAAAACAGTTTCAGCTTCTGTTAAAAAATGATTACGAATCCATCAAAATTTCAACTGTAGATTTCGGTTCAAAGACATTGGAAGCAACCTATTTTGATGGTTCAAAATGTAAGACAATACATTTTTCTGATATTGCAGAAGTGCTTCAACCTGTATTGTTACGCAACTATTTAGCTAAGGGAATCAATCAAAATATTGACGGCAGCACAACCATAGATTACAATGAATTTGATATTTTACCAGGTTTGATTGAACCAGATGTCTTAAAAACAATTCAAGCACTTCCTGGCATTTTAAGCGTTAACGAAACGGTTTCTAACATAAATATTCGCGGTGGTACAAATGACCAAACATTAATCCTTTGGGACGGAATAAAGATGTATCAAACAGGTCATTTCTTCGGACTTATATCTGCTTTTAATCCTTATTTGACTAATAAAGTTACTATTACAAAAAATGGTAGTAGCGCGTTTTATGGGGATGGTGTTTCCGGAATTGTAGCAATGGAGACAGATCAAAAATTAAATAACACGCTAAAAACAAGCTGGGGTTTTAATCTTATAAGTACAGATGCATTTATAGATTTACCAATTTCCAAAAAAATGTCCTTACAACTTTCGGGAAGAAAATCAATTAGTAATATAATTGAAACGCCTACGTATTCATCGTATTTTCAAAAGGCTTTTCAAGACACCGAAGTTGTTGGGATTGGGCGGGAAGATAATCCTTCCAATGTAGATTTCACGTTTTATGATGTAGATGCACGCCTTTTATTTAAGCCAAGTAAAACCGATGTATTTAGATTTAATTTTATAACGCTCGGAAATAAAGTGGATTTTACTGAAGTTGGATTGGTTGAAAATCTTCCCGTTTCAAGAAATAGCAACTTAGCGCAAGAAAATCTTTCTGCAGGTTTATTCTACCAAAAAATATGGAATGAAAAGCTCACTTTTGAAGCGCAAACTTATGGCTCACTCTACAAACTAAAAGCAATAAATAGCAACATTCCGAACAATCAAGCCTTATCTCAAGAAAATCACGTAATTGAATCTGGCCTAAAAGTAAACTCTATGTATGCGCTTAATTCAAATATAAAGTGGAAAGGAGGATATCAATTCAATGAAACTGGAATTGAAAATTTTCAGGAAATAAATAATCCATTTTTCAAGCAAAGTGATAAGCAAGTTTTACGGACAAATAGCATATATGGAGAGATGCAATATAATTTGCCTTCACTCAAAACAAATATTATTGGTGGTATTCGCGCCAATCATATCAACAAATTCAATGTTGTTTTGGTTGAGCCAAGATTAAGCTTGAACACTCGTTTTTTAAATAATTTTTCGCTTCAGTTATTAGGGGAATTAAAAAGCCAAACAACAACCCAAAATATCGATTTTCAAACCGATTTTCTTGGGGTTGAAAATAGAAGATGGGTTTTAGCTTCGCCTGAAAGTATACCTATTTTAAAAAGTAAACAATTTTCTGCCGGCGTTACTTTTAAAAAGAATGGCAACCTGATAAGTGTAGATAGTTATATAAAAAAAATAGATGGAATTACAAGCCAAAGCCAAGGTTTCCAAAATCAATTTGAAGAAGCACGTGAAATAGGAGATTATACAATTTTTGGAATTGATGTATTATTAAATAGACAATATAAAAATTTGAATACGTGGTTAAGTTATTCTTTTACAGACAATAGCTATAATTTTAATGCATTTACGCCAAGGATTTTTCCAAACAACATACACATAAAACATGCCGTAAATTATGGATTGAATTATAACTTAAATAAATTTAAAATATCTGGCGGCATAAATTGGCACACTGGAAAACCAGCAACATTGTTGTTAAGCGATGACATTACACCTGAAGGAATACAATATGATTTTCCCAACAATTCAAACTTGAAAGACTTTTTCAGGGTAGATGTTTCTGCCATTTATAACTTTACTTTTAGTAAAAAGATAAAAGCGCTTGCAGGAATTTCAATTTGGAATTTACTTAATACGCAAAATACTTTGAACCATTATTATAGAATAAACAACGGTGAGATTGAAGAAATTAATGAACTTTCACTTCGCTTTACGCCTAATTTTACTTTTAGATTATTTGTTAATTGATGGGCAAATAATTATTACATCCGCTCTGGAACTTCAATTCCCAATAAACTAAAAGCCGACTTTATAATTTCCGCAACAGCGTTTGAAAGCTTCACTCTAAAGATTTTTTCAATCTCTATTTCTGTTGCTAAAATTGGAATGTTTTGATAAAAACTATTAAATTCCTTAACCAAATCATACGTATAATTGGCAACTAAAGCCGGACTGTAATTAATAGCGGCTTGTTGAATAATTTCTGGATATTGCTGGATTATTTTTATAAGCTCCTTTTCTTTAACATTCATTTCGATTGAATTAATATCAAGCTCAAGCAAATTATCTCCATCAATTACAATTGAAGCCTCCGATGCTTTTCGTAAAATACTTTGAATCCTTGCGTAGGTGTATTGAATAAACGGCCCCGTATTTCCTTGAAAATCTACACTTTCTTCAGGATTAAATAAAATTCTTTTCTTGGGATCTACTTTTAGTATGTAATACTTTAAAGCGCCAAGTCCTATCATTTTGTAGAGTCTGTCCTTTTCTTCAGTTGAAAAATCTTCGATCTTTCCTAATTCTTCAGAAATTTTACGAGCTGTATCCGTCATTTGTGTAATCAAATCATCTGCATCTACAACGGTTCCTTCGCGGCTTTTCATTTTCCCTGAAGGTAAATCTACCATCCCGTAACTTAAATGGAATAGATTTTCTGCCCATTTGTAACCTAGCTTTTTCAGTATCAGAAAAAGAACTTTAAAGTGGTAATCTTGCTCGTTTCCAACAGTATAAATCATACCGCCAACGTCTGGATGGTCTTTTACACGTTGCACTGCGGTACCGATATCCTGCGTCATATAAACTGCAGTACCATCACTGCGCAAAACAAGTTTTTCATCTAGGCCATCTTCCGTTAAATCGCACCAAACGGAGCCGTCATCTTTCATAAAAAAGACTTCACTATTTATTCCTTCCTCAATTATATCTTTTCCCAATAAATAGGTATCGCTTTCGTAATAATAAAAGTCAAAATCTACACCTATGGATTTATAGGTTTCCTCAAAACCTTTATAAACCCAACCGTTCATTTTATTCCAAAGTGCAACAATTTCTTCATCTCCTGCTTCCCATTTTCGGAGCATTTCTTGTGCTTCAAGAATTAACGGTGCTTGCGCTTTTGCTTCTTCTTCGGTACTTCCTTCAGCTTTTAATACTTCAATTTGCTTTTTATATTCTTTGTCGAATTTTACGTAGTAATTTCCAACTAATTTATCGCCTTTTAAGTTTGAGTTTTCAGGAGTTTCGCCATTTCCAAAGGTTGACCAAGCCAACATACTTTTACAAATATGAATTCCACGATCATTTATTATCTGCGTTTTGTAAACCTTTTTTCCAGCGGCTTTTTCAATTTCAGCAACCGAATATCCTAACAGTACATTTCTAACATGACCTAAGTGTAAGGGTTTATTTGTGTTTGGAGAGGAATACTCAACCATTACTGCATTTCCACTTTTATTACCCTTTCCATATTTTGAGAAATCCTCAACCGAATGAAAGAAGTGTAAATAATAACTATCCCTTAAAACAAGGTTTAAAAAACCTTGAACGACATTACATTTTTCAACTTCGTCAACATTTTCAACCAAAAAATTACCAATAGCTTTTCCAATCTGCGCAGGGTTTCCTTTAACGACTCTCAACATCGGGAAAACAACCACAGTTATATCTCCTTCAAAATCTTTGCGGGTTGGTTGAAATTCAACCATTTCAAGACTGGCGCCATATAAGTTGGTAACGGCTATTTTAATTTGTGCTTCTAAGTTTTCTTGAAGTGTCATTAGTTTACTTTTAGATATGCTAACAGAATGTTTTTAACATTTGGGAAACAAAGATAGGTGATTTAAAATTTCAATTTAATTGGATTTTGTATCTTTAAAAGAAAAAATGCTAGTTAACGTTTCCTATAATAACAAGGATATTACCCGAAAAATTGAAGCTCTTGTTGGTAAACCTTTTACACTAAAAGAGCGCATTAAAATGCGCGGAATTGGTTCATCAAAACTAATAATAACAGAGACAAGTATTCAAATTTATAACTTAATGGTGCTTGACAGTAATCGTAATGTTTGTAATATTGAATTACGCCCAAATGGCATAATTGTTGGTTTTAGAAGCCTTTTAGAATCGTATGCGCTCGTGATACCGTATTATAAATTGGTTTTATATAAAGGAAAAGCTGAAGAATATTCAATTTATCTTGACACGTATTTTGTAAAAATTGAAGCAAAACCAAAAGATAAGGCTACTCATAATTTTATGGCCAAACTCTCAGCTCTTAAAGCCGAAAGTACGCCTACAAGATTAGAAGATTTATAATTATCTGCGGTTTTTCAACAAAAAGCCGGCAATTAATGCCAACACGCCGATTCCTATCATACCCAACGTTTGGTTGGTTATTCCTTCTTTAGCATTAACTTCCAAAGGGCCTAATTCTAAAATCGTTTGAGGAATTAAGGCTTGATATAAACCTAATAATATTAACGTAATACCTGCAATTAATAAAACGATTTTTAGTATTTTCATTTACATTTTTTAAAGAGCTAAAGGTAGCAGAATATGTTCTATTCAAAAGATAATCTACTCAAATTTTAAACCTTGTTTATACGTTTGTACGTATCTTTAAACAAAAAATATTTTGAAAATTTTACTCACAGGCGCTAACGGTTATATAGGAATGCGCCTTTTACCACTTTTAGTTGAAAATGGCCACGATGTAATTTGTGCAGTCCGCAATGAAAAAAGGTTGGCTATAGATTCTGAAATGCGACAGAAAGTAAGTGTTGTTGAAATAGATTTCCTTAATGAACCTGATCTTACTTTATTACCAAAAGATTTAGATGCCGCTTATTATTTAATTCATTCAATGAGTGCTTCTACATCTGATTTTGATGAGAAGGAAGAAATATCCGCCAATAATTTTAATTTGTTGATGTCTGCTACCAACTGTAAACAAGTTATCTATTTAGGCGGTATTGTTAATGAAGCAAACTTGAGCAAACATTTGTGGAGCCGAAAAAATGTTGAAGAAATTTTATTTAAAGGAACTTATCAATTAACTGTTTTAAGGGCCGCAATAATAGTTGGCTCCGGTAGCGCTTCTTTTGAAATTATTCGAGATCTATGTGAAAAACTTCCTGTGATGGTAACGCCAAGTTGGGTAAAAACACGATGTCAACCAATTGCCATACGCGATGTTTTAAGCTTTTTATATGGAGTTTTGGGTAATGAAAAATGCTATAATGATTCCTTTGACGTTGGTGGCCCCAGTATCCTATCTTATAGAGCAATGATGCTAGAATACTCTAAAATTAGGAACCTAAAATTATACATTTTGGATGTACCTTTTTTATCGCCAAAGTTATCTTCTTATTGGCTTTATTTTGTGACATCAACATCTTATAAACTCGCATTAAACCTTGTGGACAGTATGCGTGTTGAAGTAATTACAAAAGACAAACGTTTACAAGAAATTTTAGGGATTGATCCCATAAGCTACCACGAAGCCATCGAACTTGCCTTTAAAAAAATAAAACAGAACCAAGTTGTAAGTAGTTGGAGAGACAGTATGGTAAGTGGAAGATTTGACCAAGAATTAAGCAAGTATATTGAAGTGCCAGACCACGGATGTATGACAGATAAAAAAACACAAAAACTAAATAATCCCGAAAAAACCTTGGAAAATATTTGGGCCATAGGCGGTAAACGAGGTTGGTATTATGGAAATTGGCTATGGAAATTTAGAGGGTATATTGATAAGCTTTTTGGAGGCGTGGGACTTCGTCGTGGTCGTACAAACCCAGACAAAATTTATGAAGGCGATGCTTTAGATTTTTGGCGTGTAATTTTAGCAGATAAAAAAGAAAGACGTTTACTACTTTTTGCTGAAATGCGTGTACCAGGTGAAGCTTGGTTGGAGTTTTGTATAGATAACGAAAATGTACTACACCAAACCGCAACCTTCAGACCTAAAGGCATTTGGGGTAGGCTTTATTGGTACTCGATGCTACCGTTTCATTATTTTATTTTTGATGGGATGATTCGGAATATTTCAAAATAAGACTAGGCGGGAATTGTTCATTTTAAGAAATGATACCTCTATAAATTATAAATTTCGTGAACTAATTTAATTTGCTTTTGGAAGAAAAACCTCTGCCATCATACACCTTGCGCTGCCGCCGCCACAGGTTTCAATTGTAGTTATATCACTACTCAAAATTTTGCAGTGTTTATTTATTGCTTTAATTTGTTCTTCATTCAACACGTCATGAGCAGCTTTGCTCATAACCAAGAACTTTTCGTCTTTTCCCTGTAATTGCAGCATATTGCCAGCAAAATGGTGCATTTGTCCTTCGGTAATTTTTATAACTTCCTTATTATCCTGTTTTAAATGTTGAAGAACATTTTGTTTCTCCTTTTTATCATCTATTGTATCTAAACAGATAACGCAAAATTCTTCAGCAAGGCACATCATTACATTTGTGTGGTAAATAGGCAAACGCTTCCCTCCTACAGTTTGGTTAGCGGTAAATATTACCGGCATACAGTCAAAATCCTCACAAAATTCTATAAATAACTCTTCATCTGCTCTTGGGGAAAGTGCGCAATATGCTTTATCATTAACACGATCCATTAAAATGCTTCCAGTACCTTCCAAGAAAAATCCTTCATCCTCAGCCGGGCTATAGTCTATAATATTATTTATCAAGAAACCTTCTTTTTCGAGACGGATCAGGACTTCTTCACGTCTTTCACGTCTTCTATTTTCAGCAAACATTGGGTACAAACCAACATCACCATTACTATGGAAACTTATCCAATTATTTGGAAAAATTGAATCTGGCGTATCCATTTTTAGGTCATCATCCTCAACAATTACATTTACGCCAACGGCTCTTAATTTATTTACGAAAGCATCAAACTCTGCCTGCGCCATTTTATTAATTTCAGCATTTTTAAGATCTAAATCTTCCTGAAAAAAATTGTTTACTGCCGTTTGTTCGTTCATCCTAAACGCAACTGGGCGAATCATTAAAATAGTGTTGGTAATTTGCGTATTCAATTGAAGAAATTTTAGAATGTAAATTTAATCGTTTTTCTTTTCAAATTTGTTAGTTTTAAAAGTAACTTTCGCCTTGTATCTAAAATGAATTTAAATGTTTCATTTTTTACTCAAATAAAAATTCCACCAAACATCATATTCAAATGTGCTTGGTGAAATTTATATTTAAAACGACGTTTGCCATTTTAAAATGTTATTAAATAGTTCCTTCCCAATATTTTTTGGCTTTTTCGAAAGCCGTTATACCAACGTTTTTACCCAATTCTAACCCGGCTACATTACCTTCGTAAAAGTGAATACCACCATACAAACGAGATTCGCCTGCATCAAAAGCTGCTTCTCTAAATGTATTCCACCGCATAACTATGCCTACTACATCTTCAGTAGGATCTGCCGCTAACGGTTTTGTTTGCATATAGAAATATCCGAAGAAATCGCTACCTGTAAACAGTTTTAGCACCGTTGCAGCAGCCATACTAAAACCACTATGACCTGACACATATTCTGCAAATGGTGGTGTTGGAAAAGTATTTACTTGAAAAGTTCTCCAATTTTCACCTTGAATAGCTATGGTTCCTTTGCCCGGTCCGCCCCAGGCCTGTATAGTCTGACCGCGGTATAAATGTCTTATTGCCGTAATTGGTCTACAATAATCATAGAATCTTTTGGCTTCCCAAACGGCTATAGATGCGTCAAAAACTGCATTGGTTACGGCAAAAAATAATTTTATCGTTTCGTCCAAAGACAAATGATCCCGCTCTGCAACGTAAGATGAAAATAGAGCCCAATGTCCTGGCGGCAATTCAGATTTTGGCCCGTCTGCCCAATATTCTGCCATTACCTTTTGAGCTGGTGTTAAATTAGCTTGAATATCAATAACATGTTTTGCTTGATCTAAATAACCTTGCGAAGTAAATTTTTGTGGCGGTGCTGGTCTAAATTGGTCGCCGCTGGTAAGTGCAAAAGGCTTAACATCTCCCCAATGTGGTGCAATATAATTTGGTGTAGCTGGTCTTATACTATCATTTAAATACGTTAGCGGTTGCCACCTAGAAGCGTCTTCAATTTCTTCCACAACAGTTGGAAAAAATGGCCGGATTGGTTTATTTACAGATACATAATTAGAAGTATCGGCATAATTATTAATTTCGTTAGATCCGTCATTTTGTCTATATTCTAAAACTTTTTTTGCCGCTCTAATCCCTACTCCTTCAACTGTATTTATATTGTTGGTATTAGCTGTAAAATCTAACCCAAAAGCTGTCATTTTATCTTCAGCCAGTTTTTTTGTAGCTGGATATTGATCTATCAATGCACGATATGCAGCAAAATTTATTGAAACAGATTTATTATCTATTGTATTTGCTGGACCTGCCGTAAAGTTGGCTCTTGTAAGTTTTGCAATAGGATCATAAGCCGCCCACGCATCATACATGCAGGTATGCATAATTGCAATAGACCTTGCTACCATTGGCGGTCCCGGTTTGTTTATTCTAATGGCTTCGAGTAAAACCTCATTCCATTCTAAAACTACATTGTTCATAATTATAACGATTAGTTATTAAAAATTCAGTTTCAAATAAACTATCTAGAAGGTTTAAGACAACAAAGATTTTTATTTGTCTACAAATATTCAGAAATAAAGAAGGAAGAAGGTAGAGGTGAACAACTCAAATTTTACCCATATTTAACTGTTTTTTAAATAATTAAATATAGAAAAGAATGCTGTAATAGTCAGTAGAAGTAAAGTTCAATAAAATGGGCACGACCCAAATATTAGAAATTTAATAAATTTTTGATAATTGCTTTCTTGTAAAGACTATTAACCTTTATGATTTTAAAAATTAGAAACAATAGTATTAAAGAGTAAACCCTATAAAATATTACTTTTAAGATTATTTCATCTTGAAAAGTGACAATTGAAATTCACTAATAATTATAAACTAAGCCCAAACCATAAGCAGGACCAAGAAAAGTATTTCTATCTCCAAGTATATATGAAAGAGCTACGTAAGCTCCAAAATTTTCTGAAAAAGGTTTGTAAACCGAACCTCCAATTTTGCTATAGTCAACACCAAATTCCCTAAAATCTTGCGGTGACGGCGTGCCGAGATAATCTATACCACCAAATGAATGTTGGTAATCAAAATAAAAGTCGTAGTACCAATTACTACTTGCTCTACCAAATTTTATAGTTGCGGGAATGCTATTGGGCGTTTCTTCAAATTTAAAAGAGTACCCACTCTGCAAAGTAGCGAACCAACCTGAACTAAAACTGTAATGCGCCATTGCACGCGTTTCAATAATTGTTGCTTTTTGCCCAAGTGCATTTAAACCATTAGTTTCATAATCTAAAATAGGTGTTGAAAAACCTGTAGCGAGACTTAATTCTAAATTTCCTTCACCAATCTTAGTTGAAATTGCTCGGTATTTCAGCATTATTGAAATATCCTGAAGACTACTTTCTTGATTACTGCTTAAAAATGGAATATTTGCATTAACGTCAAGGTCATCTGTTAATCCATAAGCGCCAAATAAATTCACGTAATATAAGCTACGCCCTAAATCTGTTTCAGTATTGCCAGCATTATAATTTTTAGGGTCTTCAAATCCTAACCCTAAAACGAGCGCCCCTGCATTTTTACCTTTATAAAAACCATCGATTTTTCCCTGAGAAAACAAATTGGAAGCAAGAAGGAACAAACTAATTATTGCGATAAATTTATTCATAATATCGAGCAGCCTTTAAGAAATAAATGAATAGTCGATAAAGATATAGTGACATTACAAAATAACAATTTATACTAAAATCGAAAGATTTGAAGAGATGATAATATATCTACCTAGAAGAGGAAGAAAACAATATGATACTTTGATTTATATTTAGAAAGATTATAAATATATTAGAAATTTACTTTTGTTCTTTTAAATTTTGACACTTTCTTATAAAAGTTTTAATCTCATTTGATTGCTTTATTGATAAAAATAAAAAAATAATAACTGAAATTAGGGCGATACATAAGAACCCTATGGTAAAAGTTTGCATAATTCATAAATGTTATAAAGGTTATAATATATACGCTATGGACTTCCTTTCAGATTTCAAAATAAGATCATTTATAATTAGTTTATGATTGGTTTTTTGATAATGCACTAGTTAGATGTACTTTATTTTTTCAGAAGAAATTTTTTGTGAAATATTTCACAGTTTACAGAGACTATGTTTTATAATATTTTTGGCTTTAAGTTTGAAAAAAAAATTAGTTACTAAAGTGTATTTGTCGTTTAAAATAGTACGATAAATTTGAGCTGGAAGATTTATATCTTTAGGGTAATAGTGATTTTTCTATTCTGTATTATTTGCAAATAGGAAATTTTTTATTGAAGAATTATTGTTTTCCAATAGTATAGTAGGATTTCATCCATTTGAATAATTAAAATAGAATAAAGCAGCTTTTAAGTTAATCCCTAACTAAAGGCATTGTTGTGCAACGCAATAAACCTTCTTGTTTTGAAATTTCGGCATAAGGCACTTCTTCTACTATGAAACCTTCTTTACGCAACCAGGTGTTTAAACGTGTAAAGTTTTTTTCAGAAATTATTACATCTTCAGATATTGAAAAAATGTTACTATTCATTTCATACATTTCCTGTTTTGAAATATGAAAACAGTTTTCGCTTCCGAAGAAATCTAAAAGCCATTGATATTCTTCCTCAATTAAAAACCCTTCTTTATGTATAATTGCTTTTCCTTTTCCTATAGGCTGAAAACAACAGTCTAGATGTAGAGCGTTATCTTCGGCAACTGTATTGCTCTTTCGAAGATTGAAAGACTTGACCTTTTTATGAGGAAACAATTTTTTAAGATGTTCTACTCCTTTTGTGTTTGTTCTGGCAGTTATAAAATCTGGATAATCGGCACCGTAATAAGCACCAACAAAAATATAATCGCCCCACGGCATAACATCTCCACCTTCTATGTGGGCATCTATTGGAAATTCAATAATTTTTGACGGATCAATTTGCTCAATTACGTTTTCCAAAGCATCAATTTCTTTTGACCTGTCTTCAAGAATATTCGCTTTTATGAATTTATCCTCTATAACAAAAGCGATATCCCGTGTAAAAATTTGATTATAGTTTTCAATTATTTCAGGCCTATACACAATTACGTCATATTTTTCAAAAATTGCGGCCACAGCGTCCATTTCAGCAACCATATCTTCTTCAATAGGATATGTTCCTGCAGCAATATGTATTGCAGATTTTGGATCATAAGCATCTTCCAGTTTTGGGGTTGGCCCGTTACTATTTGCAATGCCTAAGACTACTTTGCGTAACCTTGATACTTCATTATTTATGTTGAGTTTTATCATTTATTGGGTATAACTTTTACATCAATTTTAGCCCAATATACATAAGTTTATGCCAAAAAAAAACATCTGAAAAATCAGATGTTTTTTTTAAATTAATATTCAATTTATCTTTTTTCTACTGGGACAAAAGATCTAAGTGTTTCTCCAATATATATTTGTCTTGGACGACCAATCGGCTCTTTACGTAAACGCATTTCTCTCCACTGCGCTATCCATCCTGGCAAACGGCCTAATGCGAACATTGGTGTAAACATTTCTGTTGGTATATCCAAAGCTCTATAAATAATCCCTGAGTAAAAATCTACGTTAGGATATAATTTTCTATCTACAAAATATGAATCTTCTAGTGCTTCTTTTTCTAAAGCTTTTGCAATATCTAAAATAGGATCTTCTATTCCTAAATTATTAAGAACATCATCAGCAGCCTTTTTAATTATTTTAGCTCTCGGGTCAAAGTTTTTATACACTCTATGACCAAAACCGCTTAATCTAAAAGGATCATCTTTATCCTTTGCTTTTGCCATATACTTAGCCGTATCACCACCATCTTCTTTGATTGCCTCCAACATTTCAATTACTGCTTGATTTGCGCCTCCGTGTAAAGGGCCCCAAAGTGCTGCAATACCTGCGGAAAGTGAAACAAACAATCCAGCGTGTGAAGATCCAACCATTCTTACCGTTGAAGTTGAACAGTTTTGTTCATGATCTGCGTGTAAGATTAAAAGTTTATCAAGCGAATTTACAACCGTACTATTTACTGAATAGTCTTTGGTCGGTTTTTTAAACATCATTTTATGGAAATTTTCCACATAACCTAAACTTTCATCACCATAATCTAATGGAAGACCTAACCTTTTTCTATAAGTCCAAGCCGTAAGTACAGGAAATTTTGCAAGAATTTTTACAATGGCTCTGTACATTTCTTCTTCACTATCAACATTAACTGAAGATGGATTAAATGCAACTAAAGCCGAAGTTAATGATGAAAGAACACCCATTGGATGTGCAGCTTTTGGAAAGGCATCAATAATCCTTTTTACATCTTCATCAACATGTGATTGTCCTTTTATATCGCTATGAAATTTGTCAAGTTGGTCTTGTGTAGGTAATTCTCCGAAAATTAAAAGGTATGCTACTTCAAGAAAATCTGCTTTTTCTGCTAATTCTTCAATAGAGTAACCTCGGTAGCGTAAAATACCTTTTTCACCATCTAAAAACGTAATTGCACTTTCACAAGAGCCTGTGTTTTTATAACCAGGATCAATTGTAATTACACTATCTGTAGAGCCACGTAAATTTTTAATATCGATTCCTACTTCATTTTCAGTACCTTTTATTAAGGGAAATTCATATTTCTTGCCGTCGATCTCTAGAGTCGCTGTATTCGCCATATATTATAATCTTTTTATTATTTATTTAAATGCTAAAAATACAAAAAATAGAACGTTTTTTAACAGATATTGGATGTAGCTTAGGTTAAATTATCCTTAAATGTTAATTGCAATCATGATAATAAGACAAATAATATTTTTTCAAATCTAAAATCTAATTTATACATTATTAACTACACTTTAAAAGCATCTCTTCCCGGAAAATATGCAACATCACCTAATTGTTCTTCTATACGGAGCAATTGATTATACTTTGCCATACGATCGCTTCGTGATGCAGAACCAGTTTTTATTTGCCCACAGTTTAGTGCAACTGCAAGATCTGCAATAGTAGTATCTTCGGTTTCCCCACTTCTGTGGCTCATTACAGAAGTATAGCCAGCATTATGCGCCATATTTACAGCAGCTATAGTTTCGGTTAATGTACCAATTTGATTTACTTTAATAAGAATTGAATTAGCTATTTTTTCAGAAATTCCTTTTGAAAGTCTTTCAACATTTGTTACAAATAAATCATCACCAACTAACTGAACTTTATGACCAATTTTTTCCGAAAGATATTTCCAACCTTTCCAATCGTTTTCATCCATTCCATCTTCAATTGATATGATTGGATATTTTTCGCATAATTCTGCCAAATAATCCGCTTGCTCTATTGATGTTCTTTTTACACCTTGCTTACCTTCAAATTTTGAGTAATCGTATTTTCCTTTAACATAGAATTCAGCTGCGGCACAATCTAATGCTATCATTACGTCTTTTCCTAACTTGTAACCAGCTGCTTTTGTTGCTTTTGCTATAGTTTCCAATGCATCTTCCGTACCTCCCAAAGTTGGTGCAAAACCACCTTCATCTCCAACAGCTGTGCTTAATCCTCTGTCGTGCAATACTTTTTTAAGATTGTGGAAAATTTCACTTCCCATTTTCATAGCTTCTGTAAAAGTTTTCGCTTTTACCGGCATTACCATAAATTCTTGAAACGCAATAGGAGCATCACTATGGCTTCCGCCGTTTATAATATTCATCATTGGCAAAGGCAACGTTTTTGCGCTTACACCGCCAACATATCTGTATAGCGGTAATCCAAGCTCATTTGCCGCTGCTTTTGCTGCCGCCAAAGAAACTCCTAATATTGCATTTGCCCCCAATTTAGATTTATTTTTAGTTCCATCCAAATCGATCATAATTTTATCGATCATTGGTTGGTCAAAAACTGAAACGCCTAATAATGTTCCAGCAATTTTCCCATTTACATTATCCACTGCCTTTTTTACACCTTTACCCATATAATCTTTTCCGCCATCACGAAGTTCTACAGCTTCGTGCTCTCCTGTTGATGCACCCGATGGAACAGCGGCGCGCCCTACAAATCCGTTTTCAGTTATTACATCAACTTCTATTGTTGGGTTTCCTCTAGAATCGAATATTTGTCTTGCGTGAATGTCTATTATTATGCTCATATTATGACGTTGAAAGGTTAGTGTTAATTATAAGTTTTAGAGTTTTCAAACTACGCTATCTGTAATTTATATTTTTTAATATTTTCGATAAAATCATCAAAAAGATAAGAAGCATCGTGTGGTCCTGGGCTTGCTTCGGGATGATATTGAACAGAGAAAACAGGTTTATCCTTCATTCGGATTCCAGCTGCCGTGTGATCGTTTAAATGAACGTGTGTTATTTCTATATCCGGATTTGCTTCTGCTTCTTCCCTATTTATGGCAAAACCGTGATTTTGCGATGTTATTTCACCTTTTCCAGTAAGTAAGTTCTTAATTGGATGATTTATTCCGCGATGACCGTGATGCATCTTGTAGGTAGAAATACCGTTTGCCAAGGCCAAGATTTGATGACCTAAGCAAATTCCAAAAAGCGGTTTGTTGCTTTTAATGATTTCCTTTGTAAGTGCTATTGCATTATGCAAAGGTTCCGGATCACCAGGACCATTAGACAAAAAGTAACCATCTGGTTTAAATGCTTTCATATCTTCAAAAGAAGTATTGAATGGAAAAACTTTTATGTAGCAATCCCTTTCAGCTAAACTGCGAAGAATATTTTTTTTAATACCAATATCAAGAGCTGAAATTTTAAAAGTCGCATTTTCATTTCCGAAGAAATAAGGTTCTTTTGTTGAAACTTTAGAAGCCAACTCTAACCCATTCATATCTGGAACTTCTGCCAATTGCTTTTTCAAAGATTCAATATTCTCAACGTCTGTTGAAATTACAGCATTCATTGCACCGTTATCCCGTATGTAATTTACCAAAGCTCTTGTATCTACATCGCTAATTGCAAAAAGATCATTCTTATCTAAAAACTCCTTTAAAGAAGCATCTGCGCTTTCCCTTGAGTAATGATAACTAAAATTTCTACAAATTAAACCGGCAATCTTTACACCATCAGATTCTACTTCATCTTCACTTGTACCATAATTACCAATATGTACATTGGTTGTAACCATAAGTTGTCCAAAGTATGAAGGATCTGTAAAAATTTCTTGATAACCTGTCATTCCCGTATTAAAGCAAACTTCCCCAAAGGCTGATCCATCTTTGTCTCCAACTGCTTTTCCGTAGAAAATTGTTCCGTCGGCCAATAAAATTATTGCTTTTTTTCGTTTTGTGTATTTCATAAAAAAGGGTTCTAAGTTTCAGATTTATAGTTCTTATTTTACTAATTCGCTATTTTTCAAAAATAATATAAAAAAAAGGGATAAACGAAAACGCTTATCCCTTTGTTATTTAAGAAGTAAAAATCATTTATTCTTCTTCTTTCTTTGTTTCTTTTTCAGCCTTGGCTGGTGCAGCTTTTGCAGCAACAGTTTCATCACCTTCAGCTTTTGAAGATGAACCACTACGTCCACGACGTGTAGATTTTTTCTTAACTGCTTTTCCTACGTTGTAAATTTCGTTGAAATCTACCAACTCGATCATAGCCATATCAGCATTATCTCCTAAACGATTACCTAACTTGATAATACGAGTATAACCTCCTGGACGGTCGCCAACTTTTGGGGCAACAGTTCTAAAAAGTTCGGCTACAGCTTCTTTTTGGCGTAAACGGCTAAATACAATACGACGGTTGTGTGTAGTATCTTCTTTAGATTTTGTTACCATTGGCTCAACAAACTGCTTTAATGCTTTTGCTTTTGCCACGGTTGTGTTAATACGCTTATGTTCAATTAATGAACAAGCCATGTTTGCTAACATAGATTTTCTATGCGCTGTTTGCCTACTTAGGTGATTTACTTTTTTTCCGTGTCTCATGACATTTTTGGTTTAATCATCATCTTGCATCTACCCATTTTGAGGAGCAAAATATGACGTTATTAATAAATATAAGAAATGAGACTTAAAATATGAGAATAGAAAATCTATTGTCTCACGTTTAAAGTCTCACGTCTATTTTTTCACTAGTCTTTATCTAGTTTATATTTTGCAAGGTCCATACCGAAATTTAGTCCTTTTACGTTTACCAACTCTTCAAGCTCAGTAAGAGACTTTTTTCCAAAGTTTCTAAACTTCATTAAATCGTTTTTGTTGAAAGATACCAAGTCGCCTAATGTGTCAACTTCTGCAGCTTTCAAGCAATTTAATGCTCGTACTGAAAGATCCATATCTACCAATTTGGTTTTAAGCAGTTGGCGCATGTGTAAACTTTCCTCATCATACGTTTCAGTCTGTGCAATTTCATCTGCTTCCAACGTAATACGCTCATCAGAAAAAAGCATAAAGTGATGGATTAATGTTTTTGCAGCTTCAGTTAACGCATCTTTTGGATGAATTGAACCATCAGTAATTATTTCGAAAACTAGTTTCTCATAATCTGTTTTTTGCTCTACACGGAAATTTTCAATACTGTACTTCACGTTTTTTATTGGTGTATAGATAGAATCTGTAAAGATTGTACCTAAAGGAGCGTTTGCTTTTTTATTCTCTTCTGCAGGAACGTAACCGCGACCTTTTTCTATGGTAATTTCCATATTAAGATTCACTTTACCATCCATATTACAGATAACTAAATCTGGATTTAATACTTGAAAACCAGAAATAAATTTCTGAAAATCACCAGCTTTAAGCTGCTTATTTCCGTTAACTGAAATAGTAACCGTTTCATTATCAACTTCATCAATCTGTCTTTTGAAACGAACTTGCTTCAAGTTTAAGATTATTTCTGTAACATCCTCAACAACACCTGCGATGGTTGAAAATTCATGATCAACACCTTCAATACGTATTGAAGTAACTGCGAAACCTTCTAATGATGAAAGTAATACACGTCTTAACGCATTACCAACGGTAAGACCATAACCTGGCTCTAAAGGACGAAACTCAAATCTTCCTTCGAAATCGGTTGAACTAACCATTATTACTTTATCAGGCTTCTGAAAACTAAATACTGCCATTTTTTTTCTTCGTTTTAATTGTTATTTGGTTGCGCGATTTAAAAGTTTGAAGAACACTATAAATCCTTTGGCCAAACACCAATATAATTATTTTATTATTTACTATATAATTCGACGATAAACTGTGTGTTTATGTTCTCTGGAATTTGAAGACGTTGTGGTACAGAAACAAAAGTCCCTTCCTTCTTGTCACCATTCCAAGTTATCCACTCATAAACATGGCTTGCGTTTGATAACGAATCTGAAATCGCAACTAAGGATTTAGATTTTTCTCTAACACCAACAACATCACCAGCTTTTAATTGATATGAAGGTATATTTACTTTCTCACCATTTACGGTGATATGACGGTGGGACACTAACTGTCTTGCGCCACTACGAGAAGGTGAAATACCCATTCTGTAAACCACATTATCCAAACGTGATTCACATAATTGAAGCAAAACTTCACCGGTAATTCCAGGTGCTGCAGTTGCTTTTTTAAACATGTTTCGGAACTGACGCTCTAAAATACCATACGTGTATTTTGCCTTTTGCTTTTCCATTAATTGGATAGCATATTCCGATTTCTTTCCACGACGACGCACGTTTCCGTGCTGTCCTGGAGGATAATTACGTTTTTCGAAGCTCTTATCTTCTCCGAATATAGCCTCGCCAAATTTTCGAGCTATCTTTGATTTTGGACCAGTATATCTTGCCATTTCTTGGGTTTAGTTTTGAAGGGAATTTAAATTAAGGTCTTAACTTATCCTTTAAATTCTATAATCCTTCAGATTGATATTTGTTATTATTATATTTATTAAAAGATGCCCAACAAGTTGGGCATACAATTATTATACTCTACGTCTTTTTGGAGGACGACAACCGTTGTGCGGCATTGGTGTAACATCGATAATCTCTGTTACTTCGATACCTGCATTGTGGATTGAACGAATGGCAGATTCTCTACCATTTCCTGGACCTTTAACGTAAACCTTAACCTTACGTAAACCTGCATCATGTGCAACTTTAGCGCAATCTTCTGATGCCAATTGGGCAGCATACGGTGTGTTTTTCTTAGATCCTCTAAAACCCATTTTACCGGCAGAAGACCAAGAGATAACATCTCCATTCTTGTTGGTTAATGAAACGATAATGTTGTTGAAAGATGCATTAATATGCGCTTCACCAACAGAATCGACGATTACTTTACGTTTTTTAACTGTCTTAGTACTTTTAGCACCTTTTGTGTTAACTTTTGCCATATCTCTAGGGATTATTTAGTTGCTTTTTTCTTGTTAGCAACAGTTT
>JBBSOK010000009.1:0-38265 GCA_038259825.1 Flavobacteriales bacterium | reverse complement strand
CTATTTTGTTGATTGCAAGCTGCCTTTCTTCCGAAGAATTGAAGCAATTTTCACAAATAGCTAAAACCCTAAATCTAGATGTTTTGTTGGAAGTTCATAATCTAGAAGAACTTCAAAAATCGTTAATTCCAAATGTAGACATGATTGGCGTTAACAACAGAAATCTAAAAACATTTGAAGTTTCAATTGAAACAAGCAAAGAGCTTTCAGAAAAAATTCCGTCAGATTTTATCAAAATTTCTGAAAGTGGCATTAGTAATATCGAAACAATAAATGAACTAAAACAATACGGATTTAAAGGATTTTTAGTTGGTGAAACATTTATGAAAACTGAAAATCCGGGAAACGCGGCTAGAAATTTTATAAATTCTTTATAATGGAAAATTTAAAATTGAAAGTCTGCGGAATGAAACACAATGTTGCTGAAGTTGCAGAACTTCAACCAGATTATTTGGGTTTTATTTTCTATGATGGCAGTAAAAGAAATTATCATTCTGAAGAGATTCCTTCGCTGCCGTTCGCAATTAAAAAAGTGGGTGTTTTTGTAAATGCTTCCTTGGAAGAAATTATGAAAACAGGAAAAAAATATAATTTAGATATAATTCAACTTCACGGAGAAGAATCACCAAATTTTTGTGCTTCATTAAAAGAAGAAATAAACCTAGAAATTTCAACTGTTGACAGTGAACAATTTAAAAGTGATGAATATTTTTTTCAACCTGAAATTTGGAAAGTTTTTTCAATAAAAGACAATTTCGATTTTGAAATTTTGAAATCATATGAATCCCTAGTTGAAAAATTTCTCTTCGATACAAAGGGAAAAAACAAAGGCGGAAATGGCTTTACTTTTAATTGGGAAATTCTAAAAAATTATATATCAAAAACGCCTTTTATTTTAAGTGGCGGAATAGGAATTGAAGAAGTTGAAAATATAAAAGAAGTACTAAAATGGAATCTTCCAATTTACGGAATAGATGTAAACAGCAAATTTGAAACAGCACCAGGATTAAAAAATATTGACGAATTAAAAAAATTCAAAAATGAATTATAATGTAAACGAGAAAGGATATTATGGCCAATTTGGTGGCGCATATATACCAGAAATGCTTTATCCAAATGTAGAAGAACTTCGCCAGCAATACTTACAAATTATGGCTGAAGAATCTTTTCAAGAAGAATTTCGCGAACTTTTAAAGGAATATGTAGGCAGACCGACGCCACTTTATTTTGCTAAAAGGCTATCTGAAAAATACAAAACAAAAATTTATTTAAAGCGCGAAGATCTTTGTCATACTGGCGCACACAAGGTAAACAATACAATTGGGCAGATTTTAATGGCAAAACGCCTTAAAAAAACTAGAATTATTGCCGAAACCGGTGCTGGACAACATGGCGTTGCAACTGCTACTGTTTGTGCATTAATGGGTTTGGAATGTATTGTTTATATGGGCGAAATAGATATTAAACGCCAAGCACCAAACGTTGCACGAATGAAGATGTTGGGCGCAACTATTGTTCCCGCTACAAGCGGAAGTAAAACGCTGAAAGATGCAACCAATGAAGCAATTAGAGATTGGATCAATAATCCAATAGATACGCATTATATTATTGGTAGTGTTGTTGGTCCGCATCCATATCCAGATATGGTAGCGCGATTTCAAAGTGTTATTTCCGAGGAAATTAAAATACAACTTAAAGAAAAGGAAGGTCGTGAAAATCCTGATTTTGTGGTAGCTTGTGTTGGCGGCGGTAGTAACGCTGCAGGTACTTATTATCATTTTCTTGATCAACCAAATGTTGGTATAATTGCTGTTGAAGCAGCTGGAGAAGGCGTAAATTCTGGTAAAAGTGCTGCAACTTCTGCACTTGGGAAAGTTGGAATAATTCACGGGAGTAAAACCCTATTGATGCAAACAAATGACGGTCAAATAACCGAGCCTTATTCAATTTCTGCAGGATTGGATTATCCGGGCGTTGGTCCCATGCATGCTAATCTTTTTGCAAGTGGACGTGGCGAATTTATTTCAGTAACAGATAATGATGCTATGCAAGCCGGACTTGAGCTTTGCCAGTTGGAAGGCATCATTCCAGCAATAGAAACTAGCCACGCACTCGCCATCTTCGAAACTAGGAAATTTAAAGAAGATGATATTGTTGTCGTTAATTTAAGTGGTCGTGGCGACAAGGATTTGGATACGTATATTAAGCATTTCAAGCTTGCTTGAAACTTTTTTATTTCCGCGCAGGCGGAAATCTGTATTTATCAAATTCAAAGAATATGGAAGAACAACTATTCTATACTTACATTTTAACTAATAAGAATAATACTGTTCTATATATAGGTTTCACAAAAAATCTAAAAATAAGATTAGAACAGCATAGAAGTAAAAATGTCAAAGCATTTACATCAAGATATGACGTTCATAAATTGGTTTATTTTGAAAGTAGTGTCTATGTTTTAAATGCCATTAAAAGAGAAAAACAGATTAAAAAGTGGAATCGAGATTGGAAAGAAAATTTAATAAATGAAATGAATCCTGATTGGAATGATTTGTCTTGGATGCTGTAAATGCAACAACTGTGAAAGATTAAATTCAATTTAATTAGGTTTAAACTCGAATAAGATTTCCGCCTTCGCGGAAATGAAAAGATATTATTACTATGAAAAGAATAAAAAATAAACTCTCAGAAAATAAAAAACTGCTTTCAATTTATTTCTCAGCTGGTTATCCGAATGTGAATGATACTATTGAAATTATTCAACAATTGGAAAAAAATGGAGTAGATATGATTGAAATAGGACTGCCATTTAGCGATCCTTTGGCTGATGGTCCGACTATACAAGAAAGTTCTACGCAGGCTTTAAAAAATGGAATGACCACTTCCCTACTTTTTGAACAGTTAAAAGACATTCGGAAATCGGTTTCAATACCTTTGATTATTATGGGCTATTTTAACCCGATGTTGCAATTTGGCGTAGAAGATTTCTGCAAAAAATGTGAAGAAGTAGGTATTGACGGACTCATAATTCCCGATTTGCCATTGGCGGAATATCAAGAACAGTATGAGGCAATTTTCAAAAAATATAATTTATCAAATGTATTTTTAATCACCCCACAAACTTCAAAGGAGCGTATCGAACAAATAGACAACGCCTCAAACAGTTTTATTTATATGGTGAGTAGCGCTAGTACTACAGGAAAAACTTCTGGCTTCAACCCTGAAACTAAAGATTACTTTAAGCGAATTGCCGATTTAAAATTAAAGAATCCTCAAGTTGTTGGCTTTGGAATCAATAATTCTGAAACATTTGAAGAAGCAACAAAATTTGCAACGGGAGCAATTATTGGTAGTGCTTTTATTAAAATGTTGACTGAAAAAGGGAAAGATGGTATTGCACAATTTATTACTTCAATTAGATAGATTAACCAAGTTTTAATATCCTCTTGGCAAAAATTGTGATCTTATATTTTTAGATTAGTTGACAATTAGAAACTAAATTATAAAATATAATATTATGGAAAAGAAATTTGAAAGAAAAACAGAGCAAAAAAATCCAACAAATCCAACTGGAAATGTAAATCAAAACACTAACAAGTTTGATATTGAAAAAGAAACAATAAAAAAGAAACAGAATAAAAAGTAATACTTTCTTAAATTTTACTTTTTAAAAAAATCACCATACATTAAAACCCTAAAATCAAAAGTGTTGAATTTAGGGTTTTTATCTTTCAAGTCTTTATATAGTTGCATACTTCCAACTGCCCTATTTGCAGCACCTGAAGGAGCAATTAGCGAAACAGTCGTAATTAGTCTCCCACTATTTGGAATTAAGCATTGATGGATTCTCGGAACATTTTTACTAACAACTTTAAGCGATACATTGTATCTTTTTAGTACTTTCCTAAAAAAATATTCTGGACCATTTTTACTGTTACCGCCGGTAAAAAGTAACGTATCAATTTTTGGATTTTCTTCTAATACAGCCACTAAATCACGTAATACAACATCTTGCATTCCAATATCAGATGCATCAATTTTTTCTCTATTAGCACTTTCAACGATATCACAAATTCCAATATTGTTATTTTTCAGCAAATTTTTACGTTGAAGAATTGCTTCTTCAGTCGTTTCAAATTTTAAATCTGCTTTGTAAATGATATTTAATATTGGCCATAATTGTCCGTCCCTACTTCCGTAACACCAATTTACATCTCCTTCTTTTAAATCACCCTTTGTAAATCTTGGCGGTGGTAATGTACCAACAATTAATTTTGTCGCATTCTCCGGTATAAAAGGTTTGTAAGGATGTTTATGATGGAACAAGTTTTCTAAATTAAAGTTATAATCCAAATCTTTATCTCACAAATACGGGCTCATTCTTATCTTCGGTATATTCTTCGCTATATCCATATCCATCATAATTAAAAGCTAGTACATCTTCCAGTTTTTCGACATCATTATCTACACAAAATCGCGCCATACTTCCTCTTGCTTTTTTGGCAAAGAATGAAATTATTTTAAGTTTACCGTTTTTAAAATCCTTGAAAACTGGAGAAATTACGGGAACTTTCAATTTTTTTTCATCTATCACCTTAAAATATTCAACGCTTGCTAGATTTAAAAATAATTCATCCTTTTCAAGTTCGCTGTTTAAACTTTCAGTAACCGTTTTACCCCAATAATTATATAAATTTTTCTTTCTTTCTATTGCTAAATCTGTTCCCATTTCCAATCGGTACGGCTGGATTAAATCCAAGGGTTTTAAAATGGCATACATTCCAGACAAAATTCTTACCGTGTTTTGAAGTCTATCTATTTTTTCTTCTTTGATTGTATAAGCATCCAATCCAGAATATACGTCACCAGCAAAAGCATATGCTGCCGGTCTAGCATTATCTTTATTGAAGGGCGTACTAAAATCTTTATAACGCTGGTAATTGAGCTCGGCCAATTTATCGCTAATGTCCATCAATTCGCTAATTGCTTTTTTGGATTTTCTTTCCAACTTGGCATTTATTTTTTCAGCTTGTTCTAAAAATTTTGGCTGTGTACCTCTAGTTGTAGGTAGCTTAGATTCGTAATCCAATGTTTTGGCTGGCGATAATACTAATTTCATTTCTTTTCTTTTTTTATTCAAAAATAAAGAGAATTTAGTTGGCAATAAAATGACTTGAAAGTATTAAGGTTTTACAATCAAATTTATTTTCAATAAATTCCTACCATCTAATTTGCTATATTTAGCATCCAATCTTTAAATATAAATTATGAAAAACCGACTACTCCCGCTGTTTACGCTCATACTATTATTTAGTATTTCAGCAAATGCTCAAGAAATGAATGGAAAAAAAGCTTCTTTAAATGAAGATGGAACTATTTCAGTTCAAGATGTAATCTTACCTTCTAATTATTACAACAATCAAAACAGACCTGTTGACGATTTAATTTTCCGATACGGACAACCAGCCAATCCAACCTTTAAAAACACAAGAGGTGTCACGCTCGCAGATCTTGATGGCGATGGTATTGATGAAATTTTATACGGTATAAACAATACATTATACGCAATAAAAGGAGACAACACACTTTTATGGTCCAAACCAGTAAGTGGAACAATAATTTTACCACCTGCTGTCTTGGATATGGATGGTGACGGCTCGCCAGAAATTGCTCTAAATACAGGCGGCGTTCCTGCTGCAGGTCGCGTTTATTTAATGAATAGCGCTGGCGAAGATTTACCAAATTGGCCTTTAAATTTTGAAAACCATTGGATGATTAATGCCCCAGCAATCGCGGACGTTGATAATAATGGAACTTTTGAAATTATAACGGGTGAACGCGTTACAAGCACCGTTGGAAGAGTTCATGTTTTAAATATGGATGCTACACCTTTAAGCGCAGGTTGGCCCGCAACTGTTGGGGCAACGCCAGCATTTACACCATCAATAGGTGATGTAGATGGAGATGGCAATAAAGATATTGTTATTGCTGCATCTTCTGCAGGAATGTATGTATTTGATAATCAAGGCGAAATACTTCCAGGTTATCCCGTATTTTCCGATGCTGTCCGATACTCATTTCAATCACCTATTTTAGCTGATCTTAACAATGATAATGCTTTAGAAATAATTGGAAGTAATCACGGCGACACGCCTGGTTTTTATGTATTTAATGGCGACGGAAGCTATTATCCTGGCTGGCCAATAGCAACTTCTGGATGGACGTATTCGCCAGCAACGGTTTTAGATATTGATGAAGATGGAACTTATGAAATTTTTATGTCCGATAGAAATACAAGTGGCGATGGCTCAGATTTGCCAACTGTTTATGGTTTAACTCCAGACGGTTCCAATATTTCAAATTTTCCAATCGATAAATATGGAGGAACAGAAGGAGTTTTAAGTATTGCAGATATTAATAATGATGATGTGTTGGATATAATTTTTCCAAGCGTATTAACAGATGCCGATGGTATTGGTTATTTACACGCTTATTCTATGGACGGAAGTGGCGAAATTGATGGGTTCCCATTAAGACCTCGTGGTTTCACTTTTTTAAATGGTGCCGTTTTAGGCGATGTCGATAATGATGGAATGATGGATTTAACAGCAAATAGCTATACTCAAACTTTTGGACAAGGAATAGATAGTACTTTTGTAAATGTTTACAACTTAAATGTGCCTTTTGATGAATCTAAAATAAAGCGAAACGGCTACAAGGGTAATAACAGCCACGATGGCTTGATAGAAAATGAACCAATAATTGGATTTGAAGATTTCAGTACTTCTTCAAAAATTATTATAAATCCAAATCCTTCCAATGGAATAGTTAGGTTTGCATTGCCGTTAGAATTGCTAAATGCCGAAATAAAAATTTATAGTATTGATGGAAAAACAATATATTCTGAAAATAGAGATTTTTCGGCTTCTGAAAATGTTGAATATAATTACACATCCTTTAAAAGCGGAATTTATTTTATAACAATTTCAAACGGAAAGCAGAGTTATACAGGTAAATGGATAAAGAACTAGAATTTATTGGCTAATTTAAGTCTTTTCAAAAAATGAAAAATCACGAATACGTGTTACTGTATTCGTGATTTTTAGTATGAAAAGCTTTTATAATCTAGGTTTCGACTGTGCTACACCTGATGTATTTCTACCGCTATTCCGTTACATACTTGGCATAATTTCGCCACTTTTCCAAACATTCTTCAATATCTTCTGGTATCGGGCATTCAAAGCGCATAAATTCTTCCGTAGTTGGATGTATAAATCCTAATGTTCTTGCGTGTAATGCTTGCCTTGGTAATATTTTAAAGCAATTATCTACAAACTGTTTGTATTTGCTGAAGGTTGTTCCTTTCAAAATTAAATTGCCGCCATAACGTTCATCATTAAATAAAGTGTGGCCAATATATTTCATATGCACTCTAATTTGATGCGTACGGCCTGTTTCTAATCTACACGAAACTAGCGTTACATAATTAAAACGTTCTGATACTTCGTAATGAGTAACGGCGGGTTTTCCTTTTTCTTCAAAATCATCTTCAAAAACCATGTTTTGAAGTCTATTTTTTGGATGGCGGCCTATATTACCTTCAACCGTACCTTTTTCTTCATCTACATTTCCCCAAACTAGTGCTACATATTCCCTTTCAGTTGTTTTGTTAAAAAACTGCTTGGCAAGGTGCGTCATTGCTGTTTCAGTTTTCGCAACAACTAAAAGTCCGCTAGTATCTTTGTCAATTCTATGAACTAAACCAGGACGAAAATTACCATTTCCTTGATACGCGCCTTTGTTATTTTTAGCTTCGGAAGTATCTGGATTTATAAATGCTGTTGAAGTTGGTAAATTTTCAAAATGAAATGTTAGCGCATTTATCAAAGTACCGCTGTAATTTCCATGACCGGGATGAACAACCATTCCCGGTGGTTTGTTTACAACCAAAACAGCGTCATCTTCATAAACTATATCAAGTGGAATATCCTCTGGTACCAACAGGAATTCATATGGCGGATGCTCAAATAATACAGTAACTATATCGTTACCTTTTACTTTGTAATTGCTTTTTACAGCTTGTCCATTTACGTGGATATTACCATCTTTTGCCGCTTTTTGGATTTTGTTTCGGGTTGCTTTTTCAATAAGGTTCATTAAATACTTATCAACCCGCAACGGGTTTTGCCCTTTTGTAGCTACAAATCTAAAATGCTCGTAGAGGTCGTCGTTTCCTTCGTCTTCCGTATCGTTTTGACTAAAATTCTCCTTCATCTTCGGTTTCAATTTCTATTGGAGCAGGTATCGTGTCTTGATCAGATTCGTTAAGTAATTTATTTTCAGAGCTATCGCCTACAATTAAATCTATTACAGATGTTTTTTGAAGTTCTGTTCCAACATCCAACTTTTCCCCGTTATAGCGCATTTCCAATACTTGGTCGCTAATATGCGGTCTATAACTAACTTTACCTATTTTAAAACCCATTGCCAATAAGGTTGGTTCCGCCTGTCTCCTTGTTCTGCCCGTAACATCTGGCACGGCAATCTTTCGGTAACCGGAAGGATTTAAATACAAGTAAATTTTTCGATCTTCTTTTACAAAATGTCCCGGTTTTGGTATTTGTTCAATTACCGAGTATCGTGGATAGTCTGGGTTATAGTTGGCAGAGTCTAATATTTCGTATCGTAAATCTTGATCGTCCAAGACATCTTCAACTTTATCCAAAGACATTTTTGCCAAATTTGGTACTGGTATTTTTTCATTATGGTTTGTAGTAAATCGTAACCACCACAATACCAAAAACGCTAAAATAACCAAAGCTAAAAGCGCCAAAAGCAACTGCTTTACAAAGGCTTTCGTGAAAATAAATTGTATAAATGTCATTTAGTATAAATTAATTGGTAAAAATAACAAACCTAGTGTTAGTAACTAATTTTTATATTTTGAATTTTCAAGGTTTTATTCTCGGCAATTATAGCTCTTAAAATAAAACTGCGCTATAATGATTGACAATAAATGCTGCAATTTTTAGTTACATTTGTTTAACGCTTTTAATTAAATATTGGTATGGTGAAAAAAAATGTAGCTGTTGTAATGGGTGGATATTCCAGCGAATTTCAAATAAGTTTAAACAGTGGTCAAATAGTATGTGATGCAATTGATGCTTCACAGTATACCGTTTATGCGTACCAAATTTTAAAAGAGGGCTGGTTTTGTATTACCGAAAATGGAAAAAAGCATGAGATAAATAAAGCTGATTTTAGTTTTAACAAAGATGATATTAAAATTATTCCCGATGTTGTTTTCAATACAATCCACGGTACACCTGGCGAAGATGGAAAACTACAAGCCTATTGGGAACTTTTGGGAATACCACAAACAAGCACTAATTATTACCAAAGCGCGCTAAGTTTTAATAAGCGCGATTGCCTTTCGGTATTAAAAACATTTGGGGTTAGATGTGCCAATTCATATTACATTAATAAAGGAAACGAAATAGATGTTACTGCAATAATAACAAAAGTTGGTCTCCCATGTTTTGTTAAACCAAACCGCGCAGGTTCAAGTTTTGGCGTAAGCAAAGTACATACGGTTGAAGAATTTATGCCAGCTATTGAAAAAGCTTTTGTTGAGGATTCTGAAATTATAGTCGAAACTGCCTTAATAGGTCCCGAAATATCGGTAGGAGTCTATACAAAAGATGGCGAAATAATAGCCTTACCTTGTACCGAGATTGTTTCAGAAAATGATTTCTTTGATTATGAAGCAAAATATTTGGGCCAAAGCGAAGAAATTACGCCAGCTAGAATATCTGAAGAAACCACGGCAATCCTTCAAGCTGAAGCAAAACAAATTTATAAGATCTTAAATATGAAAGGTATAACCCGTTCAGATTTTATTATTCAAAAAGAAAAACCGTATTTTATTGAAACAAATACTTGTCCCGGCCTATCCGCAGAAAGTATAATACCAAAACAAGCGCGGCACGCAGGTATGACGCTTACCCAATTTTTTAGTATCTTAATAAACGAAGCTTTACACTCCAAATACATATAGCATGCGCAGAGCAGTTTTTCCAGGATCTTTTGACCCCATAACTTTAGGCCACGTAGATATTATCAAACGTGCACTGCCACTTTTTGATGAACTTATCATTGCAATTGGAATAAATGCAGATAAAAAATATATGTTCTCTTTAGAAAAGCGAATCCAGTTTATTGAAGATACCTTTAAAAGCCACCAAAAAATTAAAGTCATGAGTTACAAAGGTCTAACTGCGCAATTTTGTAAGGACCAAAACGCTCAATTTATTTTACGCGGTCTGCGCAACACGGCAGACTTAAATTACGAACAATCTATTGCACAAACAAATTATGCCATCGCAGGTGTTGAAAGTGTATTTTTAGTTTGTTCTCCAGAAGTGTCAAATATATCTTCCTCTATTGTTAGGGACGTTAAAAGAAATGGAGGCAATTTTTCTAGTTTGGTTCCGGGTAGCGTGAACTAGTTTATAATCTAGCGTTAAATAAAGATAGCTTTTAAAAGATTAAACGAAAAAACCCTTCTGGCATAGCCAAAAGGGTTTTAAAATTGTACATAGTAAAATACTATAGCGCGTTTACAAACTTTGCCATATTACTCTTTAAGTTTGCTGCTTTATTATCGTGGATAATATTTTTCTTAGCTAACTTATCTATCATTGAAGCTACTTCAGGATACATTTTTTCTGCTTCCTTCTTATCTGTTAATTCTTGAAAACGCTTCATAACTCCACGAGCCGTTTTGTGCTGGTAACGGTTACGTAAACGTTTTGCATCGTTGCTTCTAATTCTCTTTAATGCTGACTTATGATTTGCCATTTTACTTTTATTTTAAACTCTTATTTGTAGTCCGTAGGGGAATCGAACCCCTGTTACCAGGATGAAAACCTGGCGTCCTAACCCCTAGACGAACGGACCATTTGTTATTTTAATGCTTGATTAAACTTTAATAAAGTAAGTTATATGTTCCAAGCGGGTGCAAAAATACAACATTTTTTAAATGTCGCAAATCTAAAATAACTTTTTTCTAAAAAATTAATATGCTTTTGCGAAAATTACTCTTTGCAAGGACTGTTTTCCAGTAACCATGCAGACTCCAGCTACTTTCGTACTTTCAAACGGAATACATCTTATTGTCGCTTTGGTCTCATTCTTCACTTTTTCCTCAGTTTCGGCTGTGCCATCCCAATGGGCAAGTATAAAACCACCCTTTTCTTTCAATACTTTTTTAAATTCATCATAGGTAGAAACTTCAGTTGTATTTTCCTTTCTATGTTTTATAGCTTTATTGAAAAGATTTTGTTGAATCTCATCCATTAGTCGTTCAATTTTTTCAACAGCATCATCACGATTTATAGATTCCTTTGATAACGTATCTCTTCTTGCGACTTCAATCGTTCCGTTTTCTACATCTTTTGGACCAATTGCAATACGAACAGGCACACCTTTTAATTCATATTCGTTAAATTTCCAACCTGGCTTGTGTGTATCCCGATTATCAAATTTTACCCTAATGCCTTTTTTACGTAATTCTACCATAAGGCTATTTGCAACTTCGCTTACATTTTCAAAATCTTCATCGCTTCTATATATAGGTACAATCACTACTTGGTTTGGCGCAAGCTTTGGTGGGATTACAAGGCCATTATCATCACTATGAGTCATTATTAATGCACCCATTAATCGTGTTGAAACACCCCAAGAAGTTGCCCAAACGTAATCTAAGCTGCCATCTTTATCAGCAAATTTAACATCGAATGCCTTGGCAAAATTCTGTCCTAAAAAGTGTGAAGTTCCTGCTTGTAAGGCTTTTCCATCTTGCATTAATGCTTCAATACAATATGTTTCTAAAGCGCCGGCAAAACGTTCACTTTCGGTCTTTGTCCCTTTAATTACAGGCACGGCCATGTATTCTTCAACAAAATGCGCATAAACATTCATCATTTGCTCAGCTTCAGCAATTGCTTCATTCTTTGTTGCGTGGGCTGTGTGGCCTTCCTGCCATAAAAATTCCGCAGTTCTTAAAAATAAGCGAGTACGCATTTCCCATCTAACAACATTTGCCCATTGGTTTATTAATAAAGGTAAATCTCGATAGCTTTGTATCCATTTTCTGTAGGTATCCCAAATAATAGTTTCAGAAGTTGGTCTTACGATTAATTCTTCTTCAAGTTTTGCGTCTGGATCTACAATTATGCCTCCATTGCCGTCATTTTTTAATCTGTAATGTGTAACAACCGCACACTCTTTTGCAAAGCCATCTACATGGCTAGCTTCTTTACTAAAATATGATTTTGGTATAAAAAGTGGGAAGTAGGCATTTTCATGTCCCGTTTCCTTAAACATTTTATCTAACTGCGCTTGCATATTTTCCCAAATTGCATATCCATATGGTTTTATTACCATACATCCACGAACTCCAGAATTTTCAGCTAAATCTGCCTTGATTACCAGTTCATTATACCATTTACTATAATCTTCTTTTCGCGTTGTGAGGTTCTTGGCCATATATCGTCTTTTGGCACAAATGTTGTACCCATGTTAAATATTAGATAGTTTAGACAAAACTAACTAAATTTATAAAGTTCAACAATTAAATAATATTAAGCCATGACTACTTCCTCTTTATATCTAAATAAAACAATACCCACAATGCTTCTAGGATTTGTGGCCATTTTGGCAACTTCCTGCGGTACATATAATAACACAACTGCAATCGGTGAGACTGATGGCATCTATGGATCTCCAGAACGCAGTAATACTGAAGAAGGTTATGTTACTACTGAAGTTGATAGTAAAGGCAATTATTATAAGCAGTACTTTAGTTCTAAAGATAAAGCTTATGAAGTTATGCCAGAAGAAGGTGCTATTTTTACTGATATCGATGCATATTCTACGACAGAATCAATTGATGAAGATGGCTATATTGTAGTTGAAGATAATTATAACGAAGGTTATGGTGGTTGGGGAGAAAATGGCACAAATGTTACCGTAAATGTTTATGACAATGGCTTTAATAATGGCTGGGGCGGCGGATTTTATGGTTTTGGCTGGGGTGGCTTTTATCAACCTTGGGGATTTGGCGGGTTTGGTGGCTTTTATGGACCTTATGGAGGTTATGGAGGTTATGGTTTTAACAATTTCTGGAACGGTGGCTTTGGTTGGGGAGGATTTTACGGTAACGGTTTTGGATATCCTTATGGTGGCTTTTATAATGGGTATTTTGGAAATAATGGCTATAACAACGGAGTTAGTTACAATCGTGGAAGAAGAAATACAGATTTCGGAAGATCTAACAATAGTGGCCGTAGTAATGTAAATACAAGAAATAATTCATATAGCCGTTCAGAAATTAATAGACGCGGTAATTCTAATACTCGAAATAACAGCAGCTATAATACTTCTAGAAATTCACGATATAACGGTATAAGAAATAGTGCAAATACTAATAGGAATAGAAATAACACAATTAGAAATACAAGATCCTCAAATACTAATAATGTTAGAACGCAAAGAAATACTAGCAGAAATACCAGAAGTTATTCTCCTTCTAGCAGTCCCTCCAGAAGTAGTGGTTCTATGAGAAGTAGTTCCGGCGGAAGATCTAGCAGTGGTGGATCTAGAGGCGGCGGCGGCGGAGGCCGACGTGGAGGACGCTAATACAAAAGTAATTTTCAAAACTTTAAATAATTTTATTTTATGAAAAGAATATCATTCTTACTCATACTGGGTATTTCATTTTCAACATTAACAGCCCAAAGTGTAATAGATGGACTTCGCTACTCACAAGAAAATCCGAATGGATCTGCAAGGTTCAAAGGTTTAAGCGGAGCTATGGGAGCACTAGGCGGAGATTTTTCTGCAATGGCAATTAACCCAGCAGGTAGTGCAGTATTTTTAAACTCATCTGCAAATATTTCTGTTGGATTATATGATAATAATAATGATGCAACTTATTTTGACACCAGTATTAATGCTATAGATACTGACATTGCCCTTAGCCAAGCTGGCGGGGTTTTTGTTTTTAATAATGATCAAGAAGAGTCCCAATTTAAAAAGTTTACGATTGGCATAAACTATGATTTGACTAATAATTTTAGCAATCAAGTTTTTATTGATGGTAATTCAAATATGTCGGTTGATCAATTTTTCTTAGCTCAAGCCCAAGGAGTTCCTTTGAATCTATTGATTTTACAGCCAGGTGAATCTACTTCTGACTTATATTCGTTCTTAGGTGAAACAGAAGGTGTTTCTGCACAAAATGCTTTTTTAGGATATCAGGGTTTTATTTTTAATCCCTTAAATCCTGATAATAATCAGAATTCGCAATATGTATCTAACCTAGGAAGTGGAAATTACAACCAACAGTACACCTATTTAACTGATGGAGACAATAGTAAATTTACTCTAAATTTTGGAGCGCAGATAACAGATAAACTTTACTTTGGCCTTAATTTAAACTCCCATACTATTGATTATAGACAAAGCACCTTTTTATTAGAAAGAAATGCAAATGCAAATAGTACAGTAAAACAAATTGGTTTTGAAAACAATCTAGCTGTTTTAGGAAGTGGTTTTTCTGCTCAAATTGGTGCAATCGCTAAACTTGGAGAAAACTTTAGAGTAGGATTAAATTTAGATACACCAACGTATTATGTAATTTCTGAAGAAACTACTCAATCTTTACGCACAGTTAGAGTTGAAGATGGAATTAACCTAACAGAATTTATTGCGCCAAATGTTATAAATGTATATCAAGACTACAATTTAAGAACACCTGCCAAGGTTGGATTAAGCGGAGCATATATCTTTGGAAAAGATGGATTGATTAGCTTTGATTATTCTTTTAAAGATTACTCAAACGTTCAATTTAGCCCGAAAGAAGATTTATTTTTTCAAAGCTTAAATAACACAATTGAAAATACATTAAAAAGTGCCTCAACTTATAGATTGGGTGGAGAATACAGAATTCAGAAATGGAGCTTACGCGCTGGAACATCTTATGAAGAATCTCCATACCAAAATAAAATTCAATTAGATGATGTTTTAGGTTTTTCAACTGGTTTAGGTTATAATTTTGGAAATTATACTATTGATTTAGCTTATTCCAGGGCTAGCCAAGATAGAAATCAACGATTATATTCTACTGGCTTAAATACTGCCGGAGCTGTTGAAAATACCAATAGCAATGTTGTATTTTCTATTGGATTTTTATTTTAATCTTTTGAAAAAATATCTAATTTAAGAATTAAAATTTTTATTTTCTTAAGACTACAATCTATTTAAATCAAGCCCCGAATGGGGCTTTTTTAATATTGTAAAATATCCTTTTTAGACGTACTCAAAAGTTTTTTTTTGAAGTTTATGGCGTCAGTAAATGAAAGATATGAGTTGAAAGAATTATCTTCTTTCAATAATCAATTGAATAAATATTACAATTTCAGTAGAAATTAGATATTAAGAATGGCAATAAGTTCAACTTAGAAAACAGTTATGTTTTACATTTTTGCTTGAAGTAAAAAAGCCTTCTTCCATTTGCTAGGAAGAAGGCTTTCAAGCTTCAATGCTATTTTGAAATTACCGTTTTAAGGTAAAGTGTCCTCTAATTTCCTTGGCTTCATCACGTTCTTTGTATTCTATCTGGAACCAATAATCGCTTGAAGGTAGGGCCTCGCCATTGTACGTACCGTCCCAGCCGTTTCCGAGCGGGCTCAATTGTTTGAGAAGCTTACCGAACCTGTCGAATATATAAATGTTCGCCGAAGGGTCCAACTGCCCGATACCCGCAACGTTCCAGGTATCGTGGTAACCATCCTGGTTCGGCGTGAAGAACAACGGGTAATCTACCGTGGTAACATCTATGGTTACGCTGCCACAGCCGTTCCTGTCCTTTATTGTTACCGTATGGGTCCCCGGTGATACATTTTCAAAAACATTGCTGTCCTGGAACGGCCCAAAGTCCAATTGGAATATGTAATCGTTTTCCCCTTCCCCTTCAGCGGTTACGGTGATAATATGGCTATCTGCAAAGGCATCACTCGTTACGTCTGCGCTAAAGTCAATCGGTGGCGATGAAACAATAACCGTTGTGGTCCCTGTTGTTTCGCAACCTGTCCTTATGTCCGTAACCGTAACGGTATACTCGCCCCCAACTACAGCTATTATAGATGGCCCGGTTTCCCCGGCCATAACCACACCATCAACCGCCCATACAAATGTATATAGGGCAGGGTCCAGACCGGTATCGATTACCGGTGGGGAATCCTCGCCGGTATCCTGCGGTATCAGGTTTCCGTTTTCATCCACGCAAAGCCTGAATGTTTCCGGAAGCTCAACTATCGGCAACGGTTCTACTTTTAGTATTACTTCCGTAATATCGAAACAGTCTGTATCTGTGTTCGTAACGCGGGCGTAAACAACCTGGGGGTTTATGATATTCTCATAGTCGCCGATGATCGGATCGGTGCCTGCCATTGCATTTTCAAGCGTTTCATAATATGTAAGTACGTACGGAGTATCTGTTTGCGCCCCAAGGATTTGGCCTGCCAATGCCGGGTCTGTTAGGTCAAAAGAACCGAAACCGTCATTTGCCCCTAGGTTATCGCAAATAATATATGGCCCTGCAACCGGGTTTGCAACGGCTCCTTCCCTAACCTCGATATTGAACTGTTGTAGGCCGCCAACATAACAGCCTGTATCGTTATTTAAAATACCCACATAGATAACCTGTGGGTTACCGTTGTTCTGGTGCCTATCGGTATTGAGTATAAAGTTGTTGTTGTTTGCTGCTTCGGCCGCACTTTCAAAGAAACGGACCGTAAACAACGAAGGGTCCTGACCGTTCAGGATTTCCGGGACTTTAGTTGTCAAATCAAACAGTGCAAGATCGTCCGTACCTATTTCACAGATAATATAATCCGAGATAATGGCGCTAGCGTCCGGTAACGGGTTTACTATTAACTGTAGCTCGACAATTTCAAAACAACCTGTGGCTGCATTTTCTGCGCGTACATAGATTATCTGTGGGCTGCTTAGGTTTGTGTAAGCAACTTTATCTGTATCTGATATTGCATCAACTCCATCAAAGGCATCGTCATATGATTCGTAATACGTGATTGTCCACGTTGCGCCGTTCAAGATCTGTGCCTCGGCACTGGTAAGGTCGAAGACTTCAAAACCATCGTTCGGCGTAACTTCATCGCATAAAATAATAGGGTCCGGAGCTGTAGGCGCTGGATTTGGTATTACGCGCAATAATAATGTAGTATACGAAATACAGGAGGTATTGGCATCTTGAACCCTTACAAAGATCGTTTGAAGGTTCTGCGTGTTTTCATATGCTGTGTCCGGGTCTATCCTGTCAATATTATCGAGAGCATTTTGCTGTGTTTCAAAATAGGATACGCCCTGTCCGGTTACCCCGCCCGTGATTTCATCATCCTTGGCCGTTAGGTCGAATATTGTTATTCCGTCAAAAGGTTCTCCAAGGTCATCACACACGGTAAAAGGTGTCGGTTGGAAAATGGGCGCACCAGAGGTAGCCTCGATCTGGAAAACACCTGTTTTGAAACAACCGGTACCGGCTGCTTCCAAGCGTATGAATATATCCTGTGGATTGCCGGTATTTGTAAAGGCTGTTGTGTTTACAATTGCATTTACGTCATTCTGTGCATCTGCAAGACTTCTATGATATGTAAGTACCAGGCCAGCCGGGTCCTGGGTACCATAGATCAACGGTTCTTGCTGTGTCAGATCAAATTGTGCAAAGCCGTCACCGTCCGGGTCACATAGGACGATAGGTGGCAATGTGTTTGGTAAAACCGGTGTTGGTACGGCCGTTAGTTCCAGTTCGACAATGTCGTAACAGCCTGTTGTGTTCGGTGCAACCGTATACGTTGCCCTTGCGTAAACTGTTTGGCTTCCCGAGAAAATAGTTTGGTACGGATCGGACAACGGAAAAATGCCTGCTTCTGCATCGGATAACAATTCGTGGTACGTAACCGTTACCCCGGGCTCCCCGTTTATTATCTGGGCATCCCTGTCCGTAAGGTTGAACTCTGCGATACCGTCGTTATCAGCGTCACAGACTACCAAGGGATCTGGGGCAACCGGTGATGGAACCGGGTTTACAAGTAGTGTCAGGGTTGTTGTTGCATCACATCCCGTGCTGTTTGTTACCGTTACGAACAACGTCATGTTGCCTGGTGCCGTATTGGTATATTGCGTTGCAGGGTCTATAAAGTTGCCCGCGGCCTGGTCCGCCTGCGTTTCAAAATAAAGAACCTGTAGGGCCGTGTCGCCATTTGTTATAAATCCATCGTTTAACGTAAGGTCGAAAACCGAAAACCCATCATCGTTGCTTCCGCTTTCAACATCATCACATAACATCATTGTGGCAGGGTCCTGGATTATCGGGAAGGTGCCTATAATCAGATCGAAGCTACTTATCCTTGGACAGCCCGTACCGTTGTTTTCCAACCGCACCCAAATGGTTTGTCCCGTACTCGGAAAGGCACCCGGGGCCAAAATCGGGTCTACATCATCTTGCGCCGCCTGTAGGGATTCGTGGAAACTGATAGTGAAACCATTTTCATCCTGCGTACCATAAACGGCGTCCGTATTTTCTGTAAGATCGAAAATGGCGGAACCGCCTCCGTTTAGGTCACAACTTGTAAGGTCGACAAGGTCCGGCGTCGGCGCATCTGGAATCGGGTTTACGATCAGACCGAGCGGGACAATCGTAAAACATCCCGTAATGTTATTGGTAAGCCGCGCAAATACCGTATCGCTGAACGGGGTAATATTGGTATACGGCCCTACGATATTGTTCGCCCCGCCTTGTTGCGCTGCATCCAGGGTGGCATAGTACAGAATTTCAACTTCCGGCCCGTTGTTGTTCAATATTTGAGCATCGGCCAATGTCAGGTCGAATTCGGCACGGCCATCGTTATTGTCATCACAGACTTCCAACGGTGTCGGGGTTGCAGGGGTCGGGTTTGGCAATACTACCAAGGTTAGGGTTGTTATTGTTTTACAGCCCTGTCTATTGGTGACCCTTGCGATTACCGTCTGTGGCGTTAGGGGCGCCGGTGGTATTTCCCTGTTCTGGTACGCCGCGGGATCGGCGATAGGCGTGCCTGCCGTTTCGTCTGCCAAGGTTTCGAACCAGATAACCGTAAGGTTTGTATTGCCACCGGTAATTTCTGTGTTGCGCGATGTCAAATCGAATGTGCTTATCTGGTCCGTTCGCGTACTTCCGTTTACTTCGTCATCACATAGTTCATACGGCGCCGCCTGCGCAACGACCGGTAACGGGTCTACGAAAAGCTGCAGTTCAACAATTGAATAGCAGCCCGTACCTCCGTTGTTGGGACCGGTATACGTATCGTTGCCGACTACCAAAACATATATTGTCTGCGGGTTTGCGCCATTCTGGTAATTGGTCGGGAAACCTATCGCACCACCATAGTCCGGGGCCGTAAGCGCTACCTCTCCGGCATCTATCGCATCCTGCTCAAGTACGTAATAATAGAAATCGAACAGGCCGGTGTTGTTGCCCAACAGTATTTCATCTTCCCTGATCGTTAGATCGAAGGTCTGGAATCCGTCCGTATCAGTGTCGCATATCCTGATCGGGGAAGGATCTGAAACAATAGGGCTGTTTCTAACAATTAAAGTTAATGGGAGAATTGCAAAACAGTCACTTGAAGAGCTCACTATACGTATAAATATAATATCGTTGAATGGTTGATCGTTTTCGTATAGATCTGGCAATTCATCTACCTCATTTATTGCATTAAGCTCTGTACCGTAAAAAGTAACGGTTAATGTTGGATCTCCATTTGTAATTTGCCCGATACTTGCCAATAAATCAAATATCGCAATCCCATCATTATCAACATCGCACACTATCAAGGGATCTGGTGTTATTGTAATAGGGTTTGGCGTTACAACAAGATCTAAAGTTGTTGTAGCTTCACAACCTGCACTGCTAAAAACACTAACAAAAAGTGTTTGGTTATTAGGGGTTGTATTTTGGTATGCCGTTGCTGGCGTTATAAAGTTACCAGCAACTTGGTCTGCCAATGTTTCAAAATAAAGAACTTGTAAAGTTGTATCTCCATTTGTAATAATACCGTTAACTGTAGTGAGATCGAAAGTTGCCAAACCATCTGTAGCACTACCACTTTCAATGTCATCACACTCCGCGTATGGTGGTGGGTCTGTAATTATCGGGCTAGCTCCTACAATTATATCAAAAAATGTAGTTTCAAAACATGTATCCGTTAAGTTAGCAATACGAACATAAATTCGTTCCGTAGGTCCATTTGTCGGGTACACGTTCGGAGTTCTAATAGGATTTGCACCTGTAGTTGCATCTCCAGGAGTATTGTGGTACGTAATATTAAAATTGGCAGCTACTTGTCCACCTAGCGTATCATCCTCGTTTAGTGTTAGATCAAATATATATGGCCCTGTCCCATTTTGACATTGCGTTTGGTTTGGCGTAGGATTAGCTATTGGTTGTAGATCATAAGTAATTTCTAATTCATCAGAAGATACGCAAGTAGGATCTAATGGATCTACAATTTCTACTTTGTAAGTACCAGAATTTGGCGCTATTACTGTATAGGTTTCTGTTGTTGCACCTGCAATTGGCACACCATCTTTAAACCATTGATACTCTACATCTGCGTTAAATGGTGCATTTATTATAAAATCTTCAGTATTATCACAAGTAGAAATATCCGGTCCTAAGTCTAGAACGATACCAGATACCCCTGTTCTTTCTACAACAACATCATCCGAAACTTGTGTACGTGTACCGTTTGGCAATGTAAATTCCATTGTAACCGTATATGTGGTTATTCCAGACGGAGGACAAACATTAATTGAAATATCATTACCTACAACATTTCCATCTTGATCTGTCCAAACAAAAGTTACATTATTATCAAATGGACCCGCAGGAACAAAACGCCATTGTTCATCTTGCGCCGTCCATACGCTAGTATTTCTTCCTGGTGGCACCAAAAATTCGGTTAAATTATTTCCTTGAATACCAATTACTGCAAGACCATCATTCCAACCACTACATACTGGCTTATCAATAATATTAACATCTATAACATTGCTAGATTCATATAATATAATTTGTTGTGAAGTAAGTAAATTATTGCAAGAGAATTGAGATACTTCATCAAAATTTAAAACAAATGCTCTAAAAGGGAAATCTCCAGTAACGTAGTAATTAATTTGTAATGGCCTACCCGTTTGACCAGGTGTGTATAAATCGTGAAAGGCACCATAAATAGTATTCAATAAAAAACCATCATTATCATTTCTAGGTAGCGTTTCACCGGGATTAATATCCCATTGACTAAAACCTCCAGCTCTACTTAGATCAAAACTTATCTGACCATTATCACTTAAAATAAGTTGGGTGTATTGGTTTCCATAAAATTCAAAAGAAAATGGGATGGTAATAACTTGGCTCCAATCATCATCTGAAATAATAGGAATACCATCTACTCCGTTTAAAGGTTGTATTGGACAGGTTGGTTGACCTAAAACATAACTTGAAGTACTGGTATTGGGTAGATTGCTAAGCGTAGCTGTTAATTGTGTACACGGCGTTGCGCAGTTTAAAATTTGATCTTCCCCAGCAGAAAAAGATAAACAATCGTCAGAAAAAACAACCGGCACTTCGCACGTAATTTCTGCGCTCCAACCTTGTCTGGCAATAAAACCATCAGATCTAAACTCAATCGTTAAACAACCAGATACATTGGCCGTTGAAGCCCTTACCCTGCCTGGAGCGTTTGTTCCTGTATATGTGCCAATGAGTGGAGCCAGAGTGTTTGGCCCGTCATAAATAAGCATAACATCTCCTGTGTTCTGGAAAATTGGCTGTACATCAAATTCAGTAAAATTCAAAAAGATACGAACATCTGGATCAACAGAATCCGGACAGATTGTAAATGCATTTCCCGCTGTAAAATCTTCATTATTTTGATATCTACCAGGAGGCCCGGGAGCCGGTCCGCCCGTATCGTAAAATGTACCCGTACACGTATTGACAGTTCCACTTTGCATTAAAACTTCTTGACCAAAGCTTAAGAATGAAAGGGAAAATAATGCTAATAAAAATAAATATTTTTTCATACTATGGGAAGCTCTCTAATTATTATAAACTTTTTTTTGAACGAATGATTATAACATAGTCGGTATTGTCTACCTTAATATATTGATCGCCGTTTTCAAAAAATGGTAATTGATAATTGAATGGATTGAATGTTAGCGGATTAAAGGTGTTATCCCTTACAATAGTTTTTGTTTTATTTTCGCTAAGATTAATGTCTTTTAAAAACAATGGCTTCTTTAATGGTCTACTAGTAGAAGTTTGTTTTTCATATACAATTCTATTTTGATAAAGATCTTTATAAAGACGACTGAATATCTTATCATTTTGAATATCATTATAAACGTCTGCTCCCCAAGCGTCCGTCATAAATTGCTGATATTTACCGTGTGGCGGATGGCTTTCCTGTGCTGTTATGGTATAACTAAAACCTAAGATTAGGAGAAGCGATGTTAAAAGCTTTATCTTTTGAGTCATGGGGCGTGAAAATTTAAGTGCCGAAAAATAAGCAAATTTTATGAAAACATTAGGATAAATAGCCTTAAAATTAGTAAGGATGTGTGTTTTATTGCCAAATGCATTATCCTATCTTTGCATTGTGTTAGCAATTTATGCTAAACTTAATAAAAAATTGATAATGTTGAAAATTATGGAAACCAACGAAATAGACCATATTGCAACTAGTACAGAAACGCCCCTAAGAAAAGATGCGTTTGAGCTAAGTGATATTGAAAAAATTGCGCTTATTAAGGAAGATGTGCATCATATAATGCACACTCTAGGTCTAGACCTAACCGACGATAGCTTAAAAGGCACACCAAATAGAGTTGCCAAGATGTTTGTCCAAGAAATTTTTGGAGGCCTCCACCCAGATAGGAAACCGAAAGCTTCCGTTTTTGAGAATAAATATAAGTACAACCAAATGCTGGTTGAAAAAAATATAACTCTTTATTCAACTTGTGAACATCACCTTTTACCAATTGTTGGTAAAGCCCATATTGCATATATAAGTAATGGCACTGTTGTAGGTTTATCAAAAATGAACCGTATTGTAGAATATTACGCAAAACGCCCTCAGGTACAAGAAAGACTTACTATTCAAGTGGTTAGGGAGCTTCAAAAAGTACTTAAAACCGAAAATGTGGCGTGTATTATAGATGCCAAACATTTATGTGTTAACTCTAGAGGAATTAAGGATATTGACAGCAGTACTGTAACCAGCGAATTTGGCGGAGAGTTTATGAACTTAGAAACAAGAAGAGAGTTTTTAGACTACATTAGGTTTGATACTGCTTTTTAGACAGTAGTCTAATTTGGCATAATTCGACAATTTCTTTTGCATTTCTAATTCTATTTAAACTTACAACGACCATCTTCTAGATTTTAGCATTTGCCTATAAAATCATCTGCTGGGAATATTGCAATATGGTATAGTATTGCAGAGATATTCCAAAAATTTAAAAATTGATTAACTTCGTGCACTATTATGACTCTTTACAGTTCCCAAAAACTTCATATATATAATTCTCTTTCAAAAGAAAAAGAACCTTTTAAACCCAATCATGATGGTGTGGTGGGAATGTATGTTTGCGGGCCAACCGTATATAGCAATGTTCATTTAGGGAATTGCCGTACTTTCTTGTCTTTTGATCTGATTTTTAGATATCTCTTGCATTTGGGTTACAAGGTTCGTTATGTTAGAAATATAACCGATGCGGGACATTTGGAAAATGATGGAGAAAGTGGTGAAGATCCAATAGTAAGGAGAGCAAAACAAGAAAATATTGAACCTATGGAAGTGGTTCAAAAATATACAGTAGATTTTCATACTATTATGGCAAAGTTTAACGCCTTGCCACCAAGTATAGAGCCTACAGCAACAGGCCATATTATTGAACAAATTCAAATTGTTGAAAGCATAATTGAAAAAGGTTTTGCTTACGTAGAAAATGGTTCAGTTTATTTTGATGTTGCCAAATACAATGAAAAACATAATTACGGTATTTTAAGCGGCAGAAAGCTGGAAGACATGATTTCCAACACAAGAGAATTGGCTGCGCAAAGTGACAAAAGAAATCCACAGGATTTTGCCCTTTGGAAAAAAGCCGAAACGCAACATATAATGCGTTGGCCATCTCCTTGGAGTGAAGGTTTTCCCGGTTGGCATTTGGAATGTACCGCAATGAGCACCAAATATTTAGGCAAAAATTTTGATATTCACGGTGGTGGAATGGATTTGAAATTTCCACACCACGAATGCGAAATTGCCCAAGGAGAATCCTTTAATGGAAAACGTCCGGTAAATTATTGGATGCACACCAATATGCTTACGCTCAACGGCAAGAAAATGTCCAAGAGCACAGGAAATCACATTGAACCGAATCAACTTTTTACTGGAGATAATGAAAATTTGACAAAAGGATTTTTGCCTAGTGTTGCCAAATTTTTTATGTATCAAGCTAATTATAGAAGTATTTTAGATTTCAGCAATGACGCGCTGATAGCTGCGGAAAAAGGTTTTTATAGATTAATGGATAGTTATAAAAGTCTTGAAAACTGTAAGACAAGCCCATCAAGTTCGGTAGATATTAAAAAATGGGTTCAGTCTTGTTACGATGCAATGAATGACGATTTTAACAGCCCGATTTTAATTGCCAATTTATTTGAAGCGGTAAAATATATCAATTCCCTTTCGGATAATTCGGCTACAATTACTTCGGAAGATCTAGAATTATTGAAAAAGACAATGCATTCATTTATGTTCGATATTTTAGGCCTTTCAGAAAATGCTTCAGAAGAAAATAAAGGGAATAATAAATTAGATGAAACGGTAAATATTCTAATTAATTTAAGAAAAGAAGCCAGAGATAATAAGGATTTTGCAACTAGCGATAAAATTCGTGACCAATTGTTAAGCGCCGGTATTCAATTGAATGATGGAAAAGACGGAACGAATTTTCAGATAATAAAATAAGTAAGTGTACGCAATACTCGATATAGAAACCACAGGGGGAAAATACAATGAAGAAGGCATAACCGAAATTGCAATTTATCGTTTTGATGGCCGTAAAGTGGTGGATCAATTTATTAGTTTAATTAATCCTGAAAGGCCGATTCAACCTTTTGTAGTCGGTTTAACGGGCATCAATAATAATATGCTGCGCAGTGCTCCAAAATTTTACGAGCTTGCAAAACGTATTATTGAAATTACGGACGGCTGCATTCTTGTTGCACACAATGCCGAGTTTGATAACAGAATTCTTACTACAGAATTTGACCGATTGGGGTATCCATTCGCAAAAAAAACACTTTGTACTGTTGAGCTTGCCAAAAAATTAATCCCAGACCAACCTTCATATAGTTTAGGTAAATTGGTAAAATCCTTGGGAATTCCAATTACGGACAGGCATCGTGCAAATGGTGATGCACTTGCAACTGTTCAATTATTCAAACTATTACTCGCAAAAGATAAAAGCAAGGAGATTATTGGCGAAACAATAAAAACAAGCGAAAAAAAGGAACTTGCACCAAAATTGATGGACTTGGTTGCAACAGCTCCAAGCTCAATTGGCGTTTATTATATGCATAACCAAGCTGGTGAAGTTATTTATATTGGTAGAAATAAAAATATTAAAAAAAGAATTACCCAACATTTTACAAGTGACAACAAAAAATCAATAAAACTTCGAAAAGAAACTGTTTCTATTTCATTTGAAGAAACTGGAAACGATTTAATTGCACAGCTTAAAGAGCGAGATGAAATTAAAATCAATAAACCTAAGTATAACCGCGGATATAAACCCATTCTCTTTAATTATCAATTAACAAAATCTATTGATAGCAATGGCTATATTAATCTTCTTATTGAAAAATCCGATAAGCGTAAAAAAGCTATAACAACATACGCCAATTTACAACAAGCAAAAACGGCATTAATCAGGATTACTGAAGAATATACTTTATGCCAAAAGCTAAATGGGCTTTACCCTACAGAGGACAATTGCTTTTTGTTCAAAATAAATGAATGCCACGGTGCCTGCATAAATAAAGAACCTATTGAAGATTATAATAAAAGAGCTATAGACTTTATTGAAAAAATTAGCTTAGAGTCAAAAAGCATTTATGTAATAGACCGCGGAAGGGATTTGGACGAGCGCTCTGTTATTTTGATTGAAAAAGGAGATTTTATGGGATATGGATTTTATAACTTAAACCACCAACTTGACAATCCTGAAATTTTACGCACTATAATTACGCCAATGCAACATAATAGAGACGCACAGCACATTATACAATCTTATTTAAGAAAGAATAAGGTTATTAAAATTCTGCCATTTAATTCGAAAATAAAAGGGTAAGAAATTCATTTTTTAAAGCTGTAATGCAGCATTACATTCGAAAGATAAAATATCCATCCCTTTTCCTTATTTTTGAAAAAAAGGTGAAGCAAAAATTTGCAACAAACAATAAAAACTAAATGACAAGAAAGCAAAATTGGCGTGAAAAACTACACACCATAATTTATGAAGCAGACACGCCTATGGGCAAACTGTTTGATATTGTTTTGCTAATTCTTATTTTAGCTAGTATTGTATTGGTGATGCTAGAAAGCGTTAGAGGTATAGATTTAAAATATCACAGAATATTATTAATAGGTGAATGGGTTATCACCATTTTTTTTACAATTGAATACATTGCCAGAGTTATAACTGTAAAAAAACCTTCAAGTTATATTTTCAGCTTTTATGGTATTATAGATTTTTTATCTACCATCCCACTTTATCTTTCACTAATTTTGGTTGGAAGCCATTATTTATTAGCAGTAAGAGCACTTAGGCTGCTACGTGTTTTTAGAATTCTAAAAATTACACGCTATATAGGCGAAAGCAATAAATTACGAAAAGCCCTTAACGATAGCAAAGCTAAAATTCTAGTTTTTCTTTTCGCGGTTCTAATAATTTCAATAATTGCGGGTACATTAATGTATTTGGTAGAAGGTGCTGATAGTGGCTTTGTGAGCATTCCAGTAAGTGTATATTGGTGTATTGTAACATTAACTACTGTGGGCTTTGGAGATATTGCGCCAGCAACTCCTTTGGGACAATTGTTGGCAGCAATTATTATGATTATGGGTTATGGTATAATTGCGGTACCTACAGGTATAGTAAGCGCAGAGTATACAAAAGCAAGCAGTGATGTTAAAAAACCGGAAAGCAATGATCGTAATTATGTACACGTAAACACGCAAGTTTGTAGAAATTGTGGTACAGCCAGACATCGGGATGATGCTGAATTCTGCCATAAATGTGGTACACATTTGCATCCTGAAGATCTTGTTAAAGATGACGAAGCTTAACGAAAACACGCTAATACTTGTTGTTGGCCCGACGGCAATCGGCAAAACATCTTTAGCTATAAAACTGGCAAATGCTTTTCAAACTGAAATAATTTCAGCAGATTCCCGACAATTTTTTAAAGAGATGAATATTGGTACAGCCGTTCCTTCCTCAGAAGAAATTGCTGCAGCTCCACACCATTTTATTCAGCATAAAAGTATTTTTTCTTCATATAATGTGGGGGACTTTGAAAAAGAAGCACTTGAAAAGTTGAATGAAATTTTTGAAAATAACAAAACAGCTGTTATGGTCGGTGGTTCAGGTCTTTATGTTGATGCGGTTATAAAAGGTTTGGATTATTTTCCAGAAGTATCTTTGGAAATACGTGAAAAATTAAATGAAGATTTAGAAAATAACGGACTTCAATTTCTTCAAAATGAGTTAAAAGAAGCTGATCCTGTATATTTTGAAAAAGTGGATATCGAAAATCCACATAGAGTAATTCGCGCTTTGGAAATTTATCGTGGTTCCGGAAAAACGTATTCTTCATTTCTAAACAAAGAAAAAACTAAAAGAAATTTCAATTTAAAGTTCATTGGTTTAACTGCTGATAGAGAAATAATTTACAATAGAATAAACCAAAGAGTTGACCAAATGATGGCCAATGGTTTATTAGAAGAAGCAAAAAACCTTTTTCAATTTAAAGAATTAAATGCATTGCAAACAGTTGGCTATCGTGAATTATTCAACTATTTTGAAGGTAATTTTTCATTGGAGCAAGCAGTTGAGGAAATCAAAAAAAACACCCGAAGATTTGCCAAAAGGCAATTAACGTGGTTTCGGAAAAATGACGAAATAACTTGGTTTGAATATGATTCCAATGTAGATGAAATTTTAGAATTTTTAAACAATTCGAATTAAAAAAACGCCATCTAAAATATAGATGGCGTTTTAATAACTTGTCATTCTGTTAAGAAACTACTCAGCCATTGCTTCGGTTTCTATAGTCTGCAAATATCTTTCTGCATCCATTGCTGCCATACAACCTGTTCCTGCGGCAGTAATCGCTTGTCTATATTCTTTATCTTGAACATCGCCACTTGCAAAAACACCAGGTTTGTTAGTGTTTGTTGTTTTGCCGTGCGTTATTAAGTATCCAGTATCATCCATTTCTAACTGTCCTTTAAAAATATCCGTATTTGGTTTATGACCAATTGCTATAAAAAGTCCAGTAATTTTAATTTCCTCTTTTTCGCCAGTTTCGTTGTTTTTCATCCGTAAACCTTCAACTGTCATATCACCTAAAACTTCATCCACCTCGGTATTATAAAGCACCTTTAAGTTTTTAGTATTGTTTACTCTGTGCTGCATAGCTTTACTCGCCTTCATATAATCTTTACGAACAAGCATTGTAACGCTATTGCAAATATTTGATAAATACGTAGCCTCTTCTGCTGCAGTATCACCTGCTCCAACTATAGCCACATCCTGTTTTTTATAGAAAAAACCATCACAAACTGCGCAGGCAGAAACACCACCACCACGTAAACGTTGCTCGCTTGGTAATCCTAAATATTTTGCAGTTGCTCCAGTACTAATTATTACAGTTTCCGCTTCAATTTGTTTGCTATTATCTACCGTGATTTTATGGATACCTCCAACTTCATCACTAAAATTAACCTCTGTAACCATTCCAATACGTACTTGGGTACCAAAACGTTCAGCTTGTTGCTGCATCTGTACCATCATTGATGGACCGTCAATTCCTTCAGGATAACCAGGAAAATTATCAACCTCTGTAGTTGTTGTTAACTGTCCTCCAGGTTCCATACCTGTATACATTATTGGATTTAGATCTGCGCGTGCCGCATAAATAGCCGCAGTATAACCAGCGGGACCCGATCCAATTATCAAACATTTTATTCTTTCAACAGTATCAGACATATTTTTTTTTCTAAAATTTATAAGAATGTAAAAATAAGCACTTTCAGAAAAATTTCTGCCCTAAAGTTATTAAGAATTGTTATTACTCTATTGTTTACCATTATCCCATCTTTGAAGTTAGAAATAATGGCTTGAAGAGTAATTGAATTCTAGGAAAAATGTAATTTTAAAGAATAAATAAACATTCGATGAAACATACCTTTCAGATTAATTCTTTGTCAGCTTACAATCTAGCGTATAAAAAAAGTGTTGAAGAACCAGAAATATTCTGGGCCGAAGTTGCCGATAGTTTCCAATGGCATAAACAATGGGACAACGTTTTAAAATGGGATTTTAAAAAGCCTGAAATCATTTGGTTTGAAGGCGCAAAATTAAATATAACAGAAAACTGTCTAGATAGATATCTAAAAACGCAACCTGATAAAATTGCAATTTTATGGGAACCAAACAATCCCGGCGAACCTTCCAGAGAAATTAGCTACAAGGAATTATTTGAAGATGTTTGCGTTTTTGCAAGTGTCCTAACCAATATGGGAATACAAAAGGGCGACCGAGTTTGTATTTACTTGCCAATGATCCCTGAAGTAAGCATTGCAATGTTAGCCTGTGCGAGGATTGGTGCAATACATTCGGTAGTTTTTGCTGGTTTTTCTAGCAAAGCAATTGCCAGCCGAATAAACGACGCCAATTGTAAAATACTTATAACAGCCAATGAAATGTATCGTGGTGAAAAAACTATAAATCTTAAAAATATTTGCGATGAAGCTCTAACCGATTGCCCTAGTATTGAAAATGTAATTGTTTATAAAAGAACAAGCGCTTCTGTAAATATGAAAGAAAACAGAGATTTCTTTTGGGATGAAGAAGTACGTATAAATAGTGAAAATTGCGATTCCGAATATAACGAAGCTACCAAGATGGATGCGGAAGATCCATTGTTTATTTTGTATACATCTGGCTCCACCGGCAAACCAAAAGGAATGGTTCATACAACGGCCGGTTATATGGTTGGTGCCACGTATACGCTCGTAAATGTTTTTCAACTTAAAGAAGATTCTATTTGGTGGTGCAGTGCGGATGTTGGTTGGATTACGGGACATAGTTATATAGTGTACGGGCCACTTTTAGCGGGAGCAACATCGGTTATGTTCGAGGGTGTTCCTTCTTATCCAGACTATGACCGTTTTTGGCAAATTATTGAAAAATATAAAGTCACTCAATTTTATACAGCACCCACGGCAATTAGAGCTTTGGCAAAACAACATATTTCGCATACTCAAAAAAATGATCTTTCAAGTTTACACGTTTTAGGAACTGTTGGAGAACCTATTAATGAAGAAGCTTGGCAATGGTATCATAAAAATATTGGGAAAGAAAAAACCCCTATTACAGATACATGGTTTCAAACCGAAAACGGTGTAATTATGATTTCAGGCATTGCGGGAATAACTGAAAGTATTCCAACGTATGCAAGTTTACCTTTGCCTGGTGTTCAAACCGTCCTTATGGATGATAATAGTAATGAAATTAAAACAACAAAAGCGGAAGGCAGATTGGCTATTAAATTTCCGTGGCCATCCATTGCCCGAACTATTTGGGGCGATCACGAACGTTTTAAAAAAACCTATTTTTCAACCTTTGAAAATATGTATTTTACGGGTGATGGTGCGTTGCGAGATGAAAATGGCAATTACAGGATTACGGGCCGTGTAGATGATATTGTCATTGTATCTGGACATAATATGGGAACCGCTCCAATTGAAAACAGTATCAACGAACACAAAAAAGTAGTTGAAAGCGCCGTAGTCGGTTTCCCTCATGATATAAAAGGAAATGCATTATTTGGATTTGTAATTTTATATGACATTGAAGATGCTTCGGAAGAATTGAAGAAGGAAATAAATGAAATTATTTCTTCAGAAATTGGTGCTTTTTCTAAATTGGAGAAAATTCAATTCGTTGAAAATTTACCCAAAACCCGAAGTGGAAAAATAATGCGAAGGATTTTACGGAAAATTGCGGAAGGTAAATTTGACGAATTTGGAGATACATCTACCCTATTGAATCCTGAGATTGTTGAGGAAATTGTTAATAGGCTCAATAAATAACTTAGGAAAAATTTCAATTAGCAAAATCAATAAATCTTTAAATTCGTGAATATTTTTTATTGAATTATGCACAAAAAAATCTTAAACGATTAGTAAAATTTGTTACTCGTTTAATTTTACTTCCAGAATATTTGCAGCTTCTCCGTGTCTCTCGTTGGAAATATATAAATCTCCATTATCGCTAAAGGTTATACCTTCTGGCTGTCTAAAAACTTTCTTATCCAACGGATAGACTTTGTTGATATTTCCTTTCTTATCTAAAATCAATAATTTTGAATCTTTTCCTTCAAGAATATAAACTTCGCCGGTTTTAGGATGTATCGCAATATCCGATGGCATCAAGTTTTTACGGGATTTTTTGTGTTTAAAGTCTTTAAGTTTTTTATCTTCCATATCAATTTTAAAAAGCGATTTCAACTTTATCTTTTCGTCTTTTAATGAAATGGAATAAACATTTTTACTGTCTTTATTATCTAAATCTACGTGTTTTGGAATGGTTAAAAGAGAATTTAAATTATGATCAAAAACTAAACTTTCTATATTGTTTTTCGATGAAAATTCAGATTCAAATTTTGATACTTCTTTCGCTTTATTCCTAAAATTTCTTATTTCAAATAAAGTTCCGTCACTTCTCATAACATAAGCGTTGGAACCGTTTACCGCAATTGCCTCATAATCTCCAGCACCTTCAAATAATATATTTTCAACAATTTTTTTCTGGTTTAAATCATATATAAAAATAATACCTTCTTCATCTTGAACGCACGCCAGTTTGTTGTTTCCCATCCAAGCAATTCCACTAATTTCATCTAAAGATTCAGGCATAATCCAAGTATTTAAAACTGAATAATTAACTATAAAATCTTCATCATCATTTATAACAGGTACGGCAAACGCGGCAATTACCATTATAATAACCACTACAGCAGAACTTATTATTATGTTTTTCGTGATTTTCATTAAACTAAATTTATGAACATTATTTGGCATTGTCTAACTATAGAATTTGTGTTGAACGTAAAGATACAGTTCTATAAAAATACTTAAAAAAGTAAAATAAATTTTTAAAGCAATATTAGTATTTATTGGGAATATGAAGTGTTTTGGTTAAAAAATTAATCTCTTATTCTTATTTAAATTGGTTATTTTTAAACTAATTTTTCAAACCCCTTTTATGAAACAGTTTTTATATTTTTCGTTATTAATATTTATTGTATTCCAAAGTTGCGATAAACCGAAGCCGTTAAGTTCAACAAAATCTGAAAACTGGGATAAAAGAACTATTACAACCCCACTACCCGATTCATTAACGCAAGGTTCTACTTTTCTATCCATTTATTCACAAGTTTATATGCGGGATGAAACGGTACAATTTTACTTAACTGCTACTGTAAGCCTCCATAATCCAAATCTAAAGGATTCAATTTATATAAATAGTGCTGTGTATTACAACACAAACGGAGACCCAATTCGCACTTATTTTAAAAAAACTATTTACATAAAACCAATGGAAACGGTTCAAATTGTAATTGATGAAAGTGATAAAGAAGGTGGTACGGGAGCTAATTTTATTTTTGATTGGCAAAGTGATAAAGATGCAAACGACCCAATTTTTGAAGCAATTATGATAAGTACCTATGGCCAGCAAGGAATATCCTTCGTTACTTTAGGAAAGCGTTTAAAGTAATTGGAGTTAAATTGAATTCCTGCCTGCAAGGATTTTCATTTTATCGGTAAGTGTATTCAACCATTCTAACTGCTCCCAAATTAAATAAGCTTCCGTATTTTTAAAATTATTTTTGGGAATCATTTTTAAAATTAAATCGAATTCATTTTTTTCTATTAAAGCTATTTTCTTTTCATTTTCCGTTTCGCTTAGAATATTTTCGTTTTCAATTTTACCGCTTGTTGATTCCAAAACAGTCAAAATATTTTCTAATTTAATATTTATAAGCTGTGTTGCTTCTTTAAATTGATGGGATGCAGGCGTAGTTTTATTATGTTGCAAATAGGTGCTTAATGAAGCAAGTGAAGATAGCATGGTATGGTTCAATGCTACAAATTCATAAATTATATCTTTATTAAATTGCTTGGATTTTGGTTCCTGCACAATTTTTTGAAATGCAGCATTCAAATTTGAAGTTTCCAAAAATGCCTTTTTTCTAGCAACTTTTAGCTGTGTGGGAATTTCGCCTTTTTCAATATAATAGGTAGTTATAAAATTGAAAAAGCTTTTGTTCGCATTTAAGCTAGCGTTTATTTGTTGCCTAATTTCCAAAAATCCCCACGCAGGCCACAACCATAATATCGCCATAAAAGATAAAGCGGCACCAATTATGGTATCCAAAACACGATATTGAATAACAACCAAAATATCCGGTCTTAAAATGGCGTAAATAAATACAATACTAATAGTAACAAAAGTTGCAGAAACTTTGTAGTTTTTCTGGACTACGGAAAAGGCTATAATAATTGTAAAAATACCGATAGCACCCTGCAAATAAGGGTTTGAAATTAATGTAAGCAAGCCAGCTGCAATAAAAGCACCTATCAATGTGCCAATTAACCTATCCTTTGCCCTAGATTTTGTAAGACCATAATTTGGCCTCATTATTACAATTATAGTAAGTAAAATCCAATATGGATTTTGAAATTGAAAATATGTGCCTATCGCATATCCAACCATAACCGTAACGGCCAACCTCAGCGAATGCTTAAATATGGTAGACTTAAAGCTAAAGTTTCGCAACCAAAGTTTTGGGTTATAATCTTGTTGTGCCAAAAATTGTTGTAAAACTTCAATTGAAACTAAATCTTTTTCTTTTATTTCCGGTTTATTAATTAACCAATAAATCTGCTTCAATTTTTCCAGCTGTTTTTCTTGGTATTGAAGAAAATGCAGAAGAGATGTTATTGCCTCCTTATCGTTATTTGATAATTGTAAAATAGAAATTTCAGAATGCAGCTTTTTAAGTTGCGAATCTAAATTTTCGAGTATCTTTTTATCGAATGTATTATTTACCGAAAGATTACGAAGCTGCTTTGAAATTTCCAAAACAATACTTTTGAAGTCATTTTGAAAATTTGGATAATTCTCAAATACAGAATCCATTTTTTTATATTGAATTGGGTTTGCAACTGCCGTTTCAAGCATTTCAACTAACTGTATAAATATGAGAAGTTGCCTGTTTTGATGGTTTGAATAACCTGAACTTTTCCTTGTATTAATTAAAATATCACGTAATTTTTCGTGATTTTCAATCAATTCGGTTTGTAATGCGAATAATTTAGTTTGTAAAGATTCTCTATCTGGATTTCCACCAATTAGCTTGGAACGGGTTTTTAAAAAACGTGCTGTTAGTAAAAATGTTTCTGAAAGCGATTCATTTGCCTGTGCCTTAGGATTAAATTTATACGCAACAATTACCAGAAATAAATACCATAAACCTCCAAAACCAATAAGCAGTGAATATTGATAGGGAGCTAAATTTGTGGGTGTATGTGCAAAGCTTAAAACCAAAGCAAGCAGTCCGGAAAAACTAATTAAACTTGCCCTAAAACCATAAATTGAAATATATGCAATTAGAAATGTCAAAATACCCAATACTGGAACAATTGCCCAAAGTGTAAAATCAAGGTAACCACCAATAAAGCTTATTATTGTTACCAAAGCCGCAGAAAATAAAATCCCGATTTTTTTATGATGTAAACTTCCTGGCGTATTGCTTGGAGAACTCCAAAATGCGCCAAAACAAATTGCTAAACCAATTTCTAAATAGTCTGAAACAAGCCCTAAAACTATCGGCAGCGTAACCGCAAAGCCAACCAATAGCGCACGTCGCAAATTTGTTCCCAAAAAATATGCAGAAGCTTGGTTTGAAAGATATGTGAGATTCTTATTGATAGGTTTTTGTTTTCAGCAAAGATACTTTTGATTGCTGATGCAGTTTATCATTTTCATTTTTATTAACCTAATAGTTCAAATTTATCTCGGGAATTTAATACTTATAAATTGTGAATTATGATTTCAATTCTTTAAATCAAACTAAATTTGCAATCTGATTTCAAAAAAATAATTTCTCATCATAATTTATATGGCAGAAACGCAGCCTAAACTTACTAATTCTATTTTATACTTGATGAGTATTTCGGCAGGTTTAGTAGTTGCTAATTTATACTACAACCAACCATTGTTGGGCCAAATGGCAAGCAGTTTTAACGTATCGGAAACAGCAGTTAGTAACGTAGCATTATTTACACAAATTGGTTACGCATTTGGCCTGCTGTTTATAATTCCGCTTGGAGATAAAGTTTCAAATAAAAAAATACTACAATTTGATTTTTTAGTAATGGTTATTTCATTGATTGCCGCAGCGCTATCACAATCGTTAATACTGCTTACAATAAGTAGCTTCTTTATTGGATTTACATCTGCCACTCCTCAATTATTTGTGCCAATGGCAGCTCAAATGGCAACAGAAAAAGGTCGCGGAAGAGCCATTGGTATTGTTATGAGTGGTTTGTTAATTGGCATTTTAGGAAGTAGGGTTTTAAGTGGCTTTGTGGGAGAACACTTTGGATGGAGGACAATGTATTATTGCGCTACTGTTTTAATGATTTTACTTTTTATATTACTTCAAGTAAAATTACCAAAATTACTTCCAAAATATGAAGGCAGTTATTTAAGTTTATTACATTCTATTGGTTACTATTTTAAAACAGAAGCACCTGTAAGAATTGCAGCATTAAGGGCAGGTTTGGCTTTTGCTGGGTTAAGCGCCTTTTGGACTACATTGGTTTTTTTATTGGAAGATTCCTTTAATTATGGTAGTGGGATTGCAGGTTCTTTTGGTGTTTTTGGTATTGCTGGAGCCCTGGCAGCAGTTTATGTTGGAAAAATAAACGACAGCGTACGTAAAAATAAAATTATAATTGTAGGTGCTATAATTTTGATAGTATCTTGGGTTATTTTCTACTTTTCCGCCCAGTCCATAATTGGACTTATAGTTGGGATAATTTTAGTTGATTTGGGCTTGCAAGCTCTTCATATAACTAATCAAAATATAATATTTTCTAAAAACCCAGAGGCTCGTAATAGAATTAACACCATTTACATGGTAGGTTTTTTTATTGGTGGTGCCATCGGAACTGCTTTGGGAGCGTTTGCGTGGAAGAACTATGGTTGGACCGGTGTTTCAGGATTAGGTATTATCCTTTCTATATTAATTTTAATTGTTCAACTTATCTATAAAGAAAAAGATAATTGATTAATACAAAAAAATAAAACCGCTGATTGCGGTTTATTTTTTTCCAATTCTGATTAATTGTAATTCAATTTAAATAATAAAAATAATTGTCGGGATGACAGGATTTGAACCTGCGACCCCTTGACCCCCAGCCAAGTACGCTACCGGACTGCGCTACATCCCGAAATTTCAATTCAAAAATAACTATTTTACTGTTTTAGACCACTTAGAAAGTATCATTTAAAATCTTAAAAATTGTAGTCAAATCTAATTTTATGATGCTATTTAGGTAATTTTGAATTTCTAATTTAGTTCCAATTTTACTTTTTACCGATGAAGAATATTTTCCTATTTATACTAGTTATACTCTGCATTTCTTGTAATGATTCAAAAAAGCAACAAGCTGAGAAAGAAACCATTTCTGATGAAGTAGTTAATAGTTTACCCGAAAGTATGGCGCGTGGTGGCCAAATTTATACAGATTATTGTATGCAATGCCATCTAGGAAACGGCCTTGGTGTTCCTAAAAACTTTCCGCCTTTGGCAAACAGTAATTGGTTAACCGAAAAAAGAGAAGAAAGTATTCACGCCGTAAAATATGGACAAAATGGTGAGATTGAAGTTAATGGCGTACCCTATAATGGCGTTATGGTTGCAATGGGATTATCTGATCAAGAAGTGGCAGATGTTTTAAATTATGTAATGAATAATTGGGACAATACCCAAGATAAAATGGTGACTGCGGAAGAAGTTAATTCAGTTTCCAAGTAAATAGGGAATGAGTATGACTGTCTATTTTATTTTGTAGAAGACTTCGCCTCATTCCAATAAATATCCATTTCCGCTAAAGTCATATCCTTTAAAGATTTTCCAGCATCCTTTGCTTTTTCTTCAAGATATTGAAAACGTTTGATGAATTTTTTATTCGTTCTTTCCAAGGCATTTTCTGGATCAATTTTTAGAAAACGTGCGTAATTGATCATTGAAAACAATACATCACCAAATTCAGCTTCCATCTTTTCAGGGTTGTTTTCTGAAACCTCGTGTTGCAATTCTTCCAACTCTTCTTGTAATTTTTCAAAAACTTGTTGTGGCTCTTCCCAATCAAAGCCAACGCCGGCAACTTTATCTTGAATTCTATTAGCTTTTACCAATGCTGGTAACGATTTTGGAACACCTTCCAAAACGCTAGTTTTACCTTCTTTCAATTTTAAATTTTCCCAATTTCGCTTTACTTCTTCTTCATCTGCAACTACAACATCGCCATAAATATGTGGATGACGCGATATTAGCTTTTCACAGATTTCATTGCATACATCGGCAATATCAAAATCGTTTGTTTCACTTCCAATCTTGGCATAAAAAACTATGTGAAGCAAAACATCGCCCAATTCTTTTTTTACTTCGTTTAAATCCTGCTCCAATATTGCATCTCCCAATTCATATGT
>JBBSOK010000008.1:0-38436 GCA_038259825.1 Flavobacteriales bacterium | reverse complement strand
TATTTTTACCCATTTTTTGTGTTCCATGAACCATTTGGTCCGTACACTTGGGAAACCTTTAGTTAAAAAGGCCGCGATAAAAGGGTGCGTGTTTAAAGTGATTTTCTTAAAATCTTTTTTAAACATACGTTTTACCTCTTCGTTTATCCTATTTATTACGATAATTGGAGCTTCAATCTCGCCAGAAATATCCCCATTTATAGTATTGGGATCTTCCTCTCGGGTTTTTATATTCATTTCTGGCCGCACTCGTTGACGGGTTATTTGAATAAGCCCAAATTTACTTGGTGGCAAAATTTTATGTTTTGCCCTATCATCCTTCATTTCTTCGCGAAGGTGATTGTATAACTCTTTACGGTGTGTGGCGTTTGCTAGATCTATAAAATCTACCACAATAATTCCGCCCATATCACGCAATCGTAGCTGTCTTGCTACCTCGGTAGCGGCTATCAAATTCACTTCTAGCGCTGTGCCTTCTTGTGTTTTGGCCTTGTTGCTGCGGTTACCGCTGTTCACGTCTATTACGTGCATGGCTTCGGTATGTTCTATAACCAAATAGGCGCCTTTGCTACCTGAAACGGTTTTGCCGAAACTTGTTTTAATCTGTCGGTCTATCCCAAATTTTTCAAAAATGGGCACATTGCTATCGTAATATTTAACAATGTTATCCTGCTTGGGTGCAATTTGCTGCACATAATCTTTTATTTGCAAGTAAAGGGTTTCATCATCTATATGTATTCCGGTAAATTTATCATTAAACAAATCTCGGATTATGGATGAAGCTCTATTTAGCTCGCTAAGCACCTTACTTGGGTGGTGCGCCCCTTGTAGCTTTTTACACATGGCCGTCCAGCGGTCCATGAGATTTTGTAAATCACTGTCCAGTTCTGCTACTTTTTTGCCTTCGGCAACGGTACGTATTATCACGCCAAATCCTTTTGGGCGAATACTCATTATCAATCTTTTAAGACGTTCTTTTTCTTCCTTACTTTCTATTTTTTGCGAAATGGAAACACGGTCTGAAAAGGGTACAAGCACAATGTATCTTCCTGCAATAGAGAGTTCTGAGCTTATACGCGGTCCTTTTGTTGAAATGGGTTCTTTAACTACTTGTACCAAGATGGATTGATTGCTCTTTAGCGCGTCATTTATATTACCGTGCTTGTCAATCTCTTTATCCATTGGAAAATCTTTCAAGGTGAAATCCTTTAATTTTCCAGTGCTTACATTTTTCACAAATTTAAGCATAGAAGGTATTTTCGGGCCAAGGTCATGGTAATGCAAAAAGCCATCTTTTTCATAGCCTACGTTAACAAACGCAGCATTAAGACCAGGTACCGTTTTTCGTATTTTGGCAATAAAAATATCACCAACCGAAAAATTGTTATCCTCTTCTTCTTTGTGTAATTCTATAAGCCGTCCATCTTTTGTGAGGGCAAAATCAACTTCTTGTGAACTGGATCGTATATATAATTCGTAGTTCACGTTCATTAATTTTGATTCAATTTCAAATATCTGAAATTGAATGGTTTATATTTCAATATTTTAACAGGCTTAATAAAAAACCCGGCGAAATGATTTGTGTTTTTATGAAAAACACGAAATTTCATTGTCAAAGAACTTTATTTTTGCTTCCGAATTTAATTTAGGAAACACTACTAAAAAGAAAAAGTAGTTAGAAACTACTTTTTCTTTTTGTGACGGTTTGCACGACGACGTTTTTTACGTTTGTGCGTTGCAACCTTATGTCTTTTTCTTTTTTTACCACTTGGCATAGAGCTCGGTTTTAGATGTTAGTATTATATTATTTTACGTCCACGTTGGTTTTTACACCTTCTACAAAAACTTTTGCAGGTTTAAAAGCCGGAATATTGTGGGCTGGTATTTTAATTGTTGTGTTTTTTGAAATGTTTCTACCTGTTTTTTCAGCTCTAGTTTTAATTATAAAACTACCAAAGCCTCTTAGGTATACATTATCGCCACCTTCTAAAGAAGTTTTAACTTCGTCCATAAACGTTTCTACAGTAGCTTGAACATCTCCTTTTTCCATTCCTAGTTTTTCTGAAATTTTCGCTACGATATCTGCTTTCGTCATTATTATTTGTTTTAATTATTACTTTTATAGATTTTTTTTCAAGACGGCAAATATACGTAATATAAAATCAATAAATCAAAAGGTAAAAGGTTAAAAAATAAATAGATAAACCTATTTTTACGAGATGTTGAATAGTATCAATCCATTTTCTAAAACGTTAATTTTGTGGTATTTGCAAAATAAGCGCGATTTACCTTGGCGAAAAACCAAAGATCCGTATTCTGTTTGGCTGTCAGAAATTATTTTACAACAAACGCGAGTAGCTCAAGGTCTACCTTATTATTTACGTTTTATGGAAGCTTTTCCAACCGTAAATGATTTGGCAAATGCTGAAGAGGAAACAGTTTTGAAACTCTGGCAAGGACTAGGTTATTACAGCCGTGCTAGAAACCTGCATGCATCCGCAAAATTTGTTTCAAATGAATTGGACGGAAAATTTCCTGAAAACTACAAAGACTTATTGAAGCTAAAAGGGGTTGGGGATTATACAGCAAGCGCAATAGCTTCAATTTGCTATGATGAAGCACAAGCGGTTTTAGATGGCAACGTATATAGAGTTTTATCACGATACTTTAATATTGATACTCCTATAAATAGCCCAGCAGGAAAAACTGATTTCAGAAAACTTGCACAAACTTTAATAGATTTGGAAAATCCTGGAACATACAATCAAGCAATAATGGAGTTTGGTGCAAGGCAATGCACGCCGCAAAGTCCAGATTGTCAAAACTGTGTTTTAAACAATTCTTGCCTAGCACTGCAGAAAAATAAAGTATCCGAATTACCAGTAAAGATTAAAGGTAAGCCTATTAGAAATAGATACTTTAATTATATGGTAATTCTAGATGATGAAAATAAAACAAAACTTACCCAACGAACGGGAAAAGGAATTTGGCAAAAGTTGTATGAATTTCCATTAATTGAAAGTACGTCAGAAGTAAATTTAAATGAATTGAAAAATCTTTTAGAATTCGAAAAATTTTCTGAAAATCTTGAAATTACATCAATATCTCAATATAACGATATTTCGAAAATCCATAAATTGTCGCATCAACATTTGCATACTAAGTTTTGGATTGTTGACGTAGCAAATTCTGAAAAAGAGCAGATGATTTCAACTTCAATCATTAAAGATTATGCTGTACCCGTTTTAATTGCGGATTTTGTTGAAGAATTTTTTGAAGAGGGATATGCTAACTAGTAATTATGCTAAGAAAGATAGGGCGATTCCAACATTCCTATATTTAAAATCTTAATTTTCATTATATTTAATCTGCAAAATTTACCTTTGCACCTATTATAAAAGAAAAGATTATGAGCGGAACATTAAATAAAGTAATGCTAATAGGCCACACAGGTGATGATGTTAAAATGCATTATTTTGAAGGAGGAAACTGCCTTGGGCGTTTCCCAATGGCTACGAATGAAACTTATACAAACAAAAGCACAAACGAGCGTGTAACAAATACAGAATGGCACAATGTTGTAGTACGAAATAAAGCTGCCGAAATTTGCGAAAAATATTTGAAAAAAGGTGATATGGTCTACATTGAAGGCCGACTTAAAACCAGAAAATGGCAAGATGATCAAGGAATGGATAGGTACAGTACAGAAATACACTGCACAGATTTTACCTTTTTAACTCCAAAAGGGGAAAACAATAGTCAATACGGAAATGCTGGTGCGCAATCTCAAGGTGGTAATGAACAAACAGCACAAAAGCCTGCGGTACAAAAACCACAAATTGCTGCTCCAATTACCGAGGAAGAAGATGATCTTCCATTTTAAATTAACTTAATCTAACCATTTTTGGATCCAGAACCTCCAGGTTTATTTATAGCCCTTTTAACCTACTCAGAAATTACGAGTATTGTTTTTCTTGTAGTGTTGTTAGCATTTTCAGCAATGATTTCGGGTGCCGAAGTTGCTTTTTTTTCGCTTCAACCAAACGATTTTAATGGTGAGGATGAAAAAAACCCATCCAAAAAGCTTGTAATTGTTGAACGACTTCTGCAAAAGCCCAAAAAGCTTTTAGCGACAATTCTAGTCTCAAACAATTTTATAAACATTGCTATTGTTCTACTTTTCGATTCGTTGAGCAATCTATTTTTCTCTGGAATTAATGCAATAATCTTTGGCATAAACATTCGTTTTGTGGTTGAAGTTGGTGTGGTAACCTTCTTTATTTTGCTATTCGGCGAGATTCTTCCCAAAATTTACGCAAACCGAAACCGTGTTTCTTTTGCATCATTTATGGCCTATCCGCTTAATGTTTTGGACACGTTGTTATCCCCAATTAGCTTGCCAATGCGAGCATTAACAATATATATCCACAATAAATTTGGGAAACAGAAATCCAATTTAAGTGTAGACCAGCTATCACAAGCTCTTCAACTTACGGATGAAAAAGAAACAACACATGAAGAACAAAAAATTCTTCAAGGTATAGTAACATTCGGCCTTACGGATACCAAGCAGGTAATGAAAAACCGAATGGATATTTTTGCTCTTAGCGAAGATGCTTCGTATAAAGATATAATGCCGATGATTATTGAGCACGGCTATTCAAGAATTCCTGTTTATAAAGAAAGCATAGATACCATTTCTGGAATTTTGTACGTTAAGGATTTAATGCCTTTTGTTGATAGAAAAACGTTGGACTGGAAAGCCCTTATCCGCGAGCCTTATTTTGTTCCAGAAAATAAAAAGCTGGACGATTTACTTAACGATTTCAAGGAAATGAAAATGCACCTTGCAATTGTAGTGGATGAATATGGCGGAACAAGCGGATTGATTTCTTTAGAAGATATAATTGAAGAAATAGTAGGCGAAATAAGTGATGAGTTTGATGATGAAGATTTAGTTTTTTCAAAATTGGATGACAATACCTATATATTTGAAGGTAAAACGCCGTTAAAGGATTTTTACAAAGTAATAAAACTTGAAGATCCAGAAGTTTTTGAAGATGCAAAAGGTGAAGCAGAAACCGTAGCAGGGTTTTTATTGGAAATAAGCAAAGGCTTTCCGAAGAAGGATGAAATACTTTCCTTCCATCACTATAATTTTACAATTGAAGCTTTTGACAGTAAGCGCATTAAACAAGTTAAGCTTAATATTTTACCACGTGCCGATGCATAAATTTGTTTCAGTATTTTTAATTTTAACCATTTTAACATCCTGTAAAGATGAGGTTGTTGTAAAACCGAGTGCAAAGCTTAGGTTAGAATATCCAAATCCTGAATATAAAATAGTTGATAGTAATTGTGGTTTTACATTTTCCATGAACGATTTTGCAAAGTTGAACAAAAGACCAAACTGTGGTATCAATATCGATTATCCAAAAATGAACGCAACAATTTATCTTACCTATCAAAATGTGCGTACCAATAATTTAGATTCCTTGTTGCGCGACGCGCAAAAACTTGCTTACGAACATACAATAAAGGCAAACGGCATTCCAGAGCAACCTTTTGTAAATCCGGATAAAAAAGTTTATGGTATGTTTTATAGTATTAATGGCAATGCCGCAGCACAAGCCGAGTTTTACGTAACAGATAGTACAAACCATTTTCTGAACGGCGCATTATACTTTAATGCAAAGCCAAATTATGATTCCATATATCCAGCAGCAGAATACTTGAGAGAAGATATTCGGCTAATTATGGAGAGTGTTGAATGGCAATAAATTGAAAATATATATTTTTAAGATTGCACTTAATTAGACAAGATTCAAATATAATTTTTGTGATGATTAATTGCATTGAGTCTTACTTATTTAAGTTTAAAAGTTAATTATAATGACTTTAAATTACGCTTCTAAATTTTTCGTCAAAAAACTTAACAGAAGCTTTTGATGAAAATAAAGTATATTTGATTAACTTTTCGCTTTAAAAAAAAATTAACTACTATGTTTAAAATCTATACTAAATTTGGCGTTGGTATTGCCATTACACTTATTGTTTATTTTGTATTATTAAAATTAGTCGGACTACATAAATACCCAGTTTTAAGTTCTGCAAATGGCGTTATTTACGCAGGAGGTATTTGGATGGCAATGCGCAATTATCAAAACAACCCAAAATACGAAAAGGGTTTTACAGTAGGTATAATGACTGGTGGCTTTGCAACACTAATTTTTGCTGTATTCATGGCAGTATTTATGTTTCAGATAGATACCGAGTTTGCTGTTAATTTGGTTAAAAATTCAGGATTTGAATACGCAAGTGGAGCCACAATGCTTTTAATAGCATTGGTGCTTATGGGTTTTGCAACAAGTTTAGTCCTATCGTTAACTTATATGCAACTATTGAAAAAATCTTGGAACACACCAGAGGGTAAGCGTAATACACTTGATAATAGGCTTACTAAAAAATAAGAACACATATTTAAAGTTTAAAAAATAATCAATTTCAGGCTAACTTTTTTAGCCTGTTTTTTGTTACATTTAATTTAATTTTCTTTTCCGTACGCTTTTAAGCTAATAAACCATTTCTAATGAAATACTACAACACACTGATATTTGCGATTTTGTTTGCTTCAACAATTATTGCACAAGAAAAAGCACAACCAATTTTTAAGGATGGCGAAGCGCAAATTGTACCAGCGTTTGATGATATGAAAGATTGGATACGAACCGATCTTTGGGTAGAAACTACATTTGATACGGATGGCGATGGCAAACCAGACCGAATGCACGTTGATGTTACAAGACCAAAACAAACTGAAACCGAAGGATTAAAATTACCGGTTGTTTATGAATCCAGTCCATATTTTGCGGGTGTAGCTCCAGAAGTTGAAGGGGCATTTCATAATGTTTATCACGAAATAGGCGATGCTGAAAAAGAAATTGAACATCCACCAGTTACCCGAAGTGGCGAACGTCCTATTATTTCAAATAGCCAGATTAAAACGTGGGTTCCTCGAGGTTATATTGTTGTCCATTCTTCATCTCCTGGAACAGGACTTTCACAAGGCTCCCCAACTGTTGGTGGCGATAATGAAACCTTAGCTCCAAAAGCCGTAATAGATTGGCTGAATGGCCGCGCAAAAGGGTACGAAACAACCGACGGAAATGAAGAAGTAAAAGCGTATTGGACTACGGGAAAAGTTGGAATGACTGGGACTTCCTATAATGGTACAATCCCACTAGCCGCAGCAACAACTGGTGTTGAAGGTCTCGAAGCAATTATACCAATTGCGCCAAATACATCTTATTATCATTATTACAGAAGCAATGGTTTGGTGCGTTCACCAGGCGGGTATTTGGGTGAAGATGTTGATGTTCTTTACGATTTTATACACAGCGGCGACGAATCTAAACGCGCTTACGGTGATGCAACGTATCGCGATAGCGAAATAAAAAATGGAATAGACCGTAAAACGGGAGACTATAATGATTTTTGGGCAGGCCGAGATTATTTAAATGATATGAAACCAATGAAAGCTGCACTACTTATGTCTCACGGCTTTAATGATTGGAATGTAATGCCCGAGCATAGTTACCGAATTTACAAAGCTGCTGAAAATATGGGTTTACCCGTAAAAATTTACTACCATCAAAGAGGTCACGGTGGGCCACCTCCTTTTTCTATGATGAATAAATGGTTTACAAAATATCTTTTCGGAATTGATAATGGAATTGAAAAAGGGCCAAAAGCTTTTATTGTGAGAGAAAATGATATTAATCAAAATCCGACGGCTTATGACAACTATCCTAATCCTGCTGCTGAAAGCGTGAAACTTCATTTAAATTCTACCGGTCCAAATGAAGGAATGTTAGCTATCAAAAAAAATAAAACAGCGCAACTACAAGCTATGCTTACCGATGATTATAATTTTTCGGGCGATTCTTTAGCGCAACTTTCTACCTCAAAAAATAGGTTGCTTTTTGTAACCCCAATTTTAAAGGAAGATTTACATCTTTCAGGGCTTTCAAAATTGAATATTAAATTGGCAAGCGATAAACCTGCAGCAAATCTTTCGGTTTGGATGGTTTCATTACCTTGGAATACAGATAAAAAAGCAAAACCAACAGATAACATTATTACAAGAGGTTGGGCAGATCCGCAGAATTACAAGTCAATTACAGAAAGCGAACCTTTAGAACCAGGCAAGTTTTATGAAATGAGTTTTGAACTTCAGCCAGACGACCAAATTATTCCGGCAGGGCAACAAATTGGATTGATGATATTTTCTAGCGATAGCCAATATACGCTTTTGCCAAAACCAGGAACTATTTTAACCATTGATCTTGAAGGAACAACTATTGAAATTCCCGTAGTTGGTGGTAAAGAAGCTTTCTTAAATTCTATGCCAACAAACTAGCAGCTTAAAATGTCAAAAAAGGTTTCCATTGAAGAGTTTACATTTGAAAGACAAAGAATGTTCTCTTTCAGTGATGCTGTCTTTTCAATAGCAATTACGCTTCTTATACTAGATATTTCGTTGCCTGATATTTATAATGGCAGATCAAAGTCTACATGGCTTTTACTAGAGTCTTTGATTCCAAATTTTATTGGTTTCGTAGTTAGTTTTTTTGTAATTGCCTTGTATTGGAAATTTTATTTGCTCTATTCGCGTTTTATAGAAAGCTATACAACAAAGCTATTTTGGCTAAATATTTTATTACTATTCTTAATTGTGTTATTACCTTTTTCTACATCATTTTTTGTGGGAGGTTTTTTTGATAATGTAAGGTTTTTATTCTATGCTTTCAACTTATTAATGCTGAGTATTACAAATTATTTATTGCTTCAGTATTAAAAACTACAACTTCAGAAATTTCAATATTTACTAGAAAATGGTTGAAATTTAGAGCTGCAAACACGATTTTTATTTGGTTAATTGCAGTATTGCTTTCTTTTATATTTCCAATTTTTGCACGTGTTTTCTTTGTTTTTCTATTTATTATTCAAGGTATCGGAAAACGCTATTTACTTCGGAAATATGGTTAAACGATTAAAAAGAATTTCACAAAGAGTCAAAAACAAGATTGGAATAATTCCATTATATAGGAATAATTCCGAATAAACTATTAACTTTGAAGAACACCAATCTTCAAAGTTTTTTTATGTCTTACAGTCAAATAAAAGGTCGCGGTGCGCAAAAAAATGTGCACAATCGTTTCTTTGCAGAAAGTCACGAAATGCTGGATGATTTTTTAAATTATTGTGAAGTTGAAGGTGAAGAGGCAGACAAAAACAAAACAAATTATATTGAAGTTTTCCCTAAAACATTTGTAAACAAAGTTGATAGTCCCGATGTTGGAATGGGTTTTTCGGCAAATCCGTACCAAGGTTGTGAGCATGGCTGCGTTTATTGCTATGCCAGAAACAGTCACGAATATTGGGGTTATGGAGCAGGATTAGATTTTGAACGAAATATACTTTTCAAAAAAAATGCTCCGCAACTTTTGGTAGAAAAAATTACTTCGAAGAATTGGGAAGGAAACACAATTGTTTTTTCAGGAAATACGGATTGCTATCAACCCTTGGAACGGAAATTGGAAATAACCCGAAAATGTTTGGAAGTAATGCTAAAATGGAAACATCCAACGGGCATAATCACTAAAAATTCACTTATTCTTCGCGATTTGGATATTTTGAAAGAAATGGCAAAGTTGAATATAATTTCTGTGAATATTTCAATAACATCACTTTCTGAAGAAACCCGAAGATTGCTAGAACCGCGAACGGCAAGTATAAAGCAGCGATTAAAGACGGTTCAAACGCTTTCAGAAAATGGAATTCCGGTTAGAGTTATGATGGCGCCAATTATTCCTTCTTTGAACAGTCACGAAATATTACCATTAGTTAAAACAGTTGCAGATTTAGGGGCACAAGATGTTGCCTATACAATTGTCCGCTTAAATGGTCAAATTGCCGAAATATTTAAAGATTGGGCGCATAAAACAATTCCCGATAAAGCCGAAAGGATTTTAAATCAAATAGCAGAATGCCATGGCGGAAACCTGAATGATAGTAATTGGGGACGCCGAATGAAAGGCGAAGGAACTATTAGCGACCAGGTAAAAAATACAATGGCAATTGCTAAAAAAAGATTTCTGAAAGATAGAAAAATTGAACAGTTGGACGTATCACATTTTCTTCAACTTAAAAATCCACAAATGAGATTGTTTTAAATTTTTATCACAATCAAATCACTATTTTATAATTCGCTATCTATCGCTTCATTTTTTCACCCACAACTGTATATGAAAGTTGGTCATGAAAGAATTTTTTAGTTTTTACGAATGTGAAAATTTGAATAATAAATGGAATTATAACAATATAAGAAATAGCTGTAATCATCCGGAAAATATTTCGGAAAAAAGCTTTGATGAATGAAACGCGTTGCCCGTCTCTATCTGTAATTTCAAGCTTCGTGATTATTTTACCAAAAGTTCCCTTGTATTTTGAAGACTCGAAAACAGCACAGATTATAAAATAAGAAATGAATACAAAAATTATACTTAATAGGAATTTATCATCAGACATTTCTGCATTAATATCAGGATTGGTTATAATTAAGTCCAGGATAAAAAATAAAATTAATGAAAAAAGATATGCAGGAAGAAATGTAATTATTATATCGAGAACAAATGCTACTGCACGTTTCAACAAAACATTTTTGTAGTAACTTTTTCGCCAATCTACATCCATTGCTACGTTGTTGATGTTGGTTGGTTTCTTTTTGATTTTTGGTGGTTCTGTTTTTTTAGTTTCTATTATTTCAGGCGCTTTTTCGTGTTCTTCTATTTCATCAACAACTAACGCTTCTTTTTCGGTTATTTGTTCGGTTGTTTCCAGCACAGGCGTTATTGTTTCTTCTGTGGCTTCAACAATTGGTGTTTCGCTTTTAATTATTGGTTCAACAGTTTCTATTTCTGGTGGCGTTCTGTCTATCTGGGTTTCCGTCAACAGTTCTGAAACTTTTGCCTCAGCGATATCAACTTCACCATTATTCTCGTAACTGAAATTTTCAATAGACTCATAGATATCAGTTACTACTGCTGTTAAGGCATCGTCTTCACTGTTCCAAAATTGCTTGTTGTTTAGCGGTTGAATGTTTTTTGGTAATAGCGGTAAGTTTACAAACGGAGTAGATTTCCACATGCAGTTACGCACCAATATGGGAAGCATTACCGTTTCATTTCTATTATATCTTTCTATAACTCTTTGTGTGCGCAGATAAGTATCGTCATCATTAATAAAATCTGAACTTATAAAAGCAAGAACAATATCTGCCTCAAACAATTTTTGTTTATACTCCTTTACATCTTGGCCTGGTGGAATTTCAAAATCGCTATGAATTTCGATAGGTCTTTTTGAATTTCTTATTACTGGTCCAAGATATTTTTTTACGGCCTTACATTGCTGCTCATCTTCCGGAGCAGCCAAAAAATAAATATTTATGGTATTTGTGGATACTGTTGAATTGTTGGTTGACATGCTAAATATTTTATAGGTTAGTTTAAATAATTAGGTGCGTTCAGAAAGCTATTTTGCCAAAATATGGTCTACAAGTCTTTCAATTCCGTCGGCAACTTCCGTAAAAGCCGCATCCTTATCTGGATAATCTAATATGGGTCTTGCATTACGGGGCAATGCTTGTAATTTTGCGTATGGCAAAGAGGTCCATTTGCAATTTCTAAGAATAATTGGCACAACGTAAGCGGAGCCTTCTTCGTGACGCCGCATAGCTTCTGCTAGTTCTTTGTCCCAAATAAAATCTGAAGCGTTAAAATCTACACTGATTAATAGCAAGATTACATCTGCATTTTGCAATTCTCTCATTATAGAATCATTCCAATCTTGACCAGCAATAAGCGCACGGTCATTCCAAGCATCAATTTTTCCGGAACGTTTTAATACCTTTAGGTATTTATCCATTTCATTTTTAAGCTCTTCGTCCTCGTGAGCATACGATGTAAAAATTTTAACTTGTTTTTGAGAAGTATCTGCCATAACATCCAAATAATTTAAAGTGGTTATTCTCCAATAAAATTGAAGACTTGAAATTGTAATAGTGAGGATATTACGTTAACAAAAAACTAAATTTAGTCAAATAATATCAAATATTTGTAAAAACCACTTGTTTAAATTGAGTTTTATTAAAATGCAATATTGTTTTAACTTAAAAATTGACAATTAAAATAGTTTATAGTTTTTCTTGAATTTCTTTGCAAATAATCAAAACAGAAATAACTTCAAGTTAGTCAGAAAAAGAAGTGTAAAACTATTTTATCATTATTTCAAATTCAGTAAAACTGTTGTGCGCCTTTCCCATCACTAATAAATAAGTAACTTTGGCTTTTTAAAATCTGTTGGATTTTATTTAAACCTTTATGAGATTTATAAATTTAGTTTTATTCTTTTTAGTCTTTACAACTAGCTATTTTGCAGAAGCGCAAGTAGATAAGGAGCTTTATAGTAAGTCCTTTGAAGATATTAGCGATACTATAAATAAATATCTTTATACCGACAAGGACAAATCTCTTTCTGCCTCTCGAATATTCCTAAAAAAAGCCCAAGAAGCAAAAGATTCTGAAAAGCAATATTTAGGTTTCGAAGCTCTTTCTGCAAGCTATTTATATCATCGTGATTTTGCAAATGCGGATAGAGAATACCAAAATGCCCTAAACTTTGTTAAATCTCAAAACAACGACGATCTTTTAACGAAAGCATATATTTGGGGTTCTCAAATACAATTGAGTATGCCAAATGCAAGCAGTGCTTTAGAATTGCTCGAAAAAGCAATGTTGCTTGCGGAAAAAACTGATAATTCCCTTCAAAAAGAAACAATTACTTCTATGACTGCCAGCATTTTACAATTGGCAGGAAATAATGAAGAATCTATAAAAATTAGAAAAAAGATTATTCAAAATTTTAAAACTAGAAATGCTGATAGCATTTTTACGGAAGATCGTAAAAAGCAAAGTTTATTCTATTCCTATCTTGTTTTAAGTTCCGCTTACATTGCTATTAATAATGCAGATTCTGCCAAAGTGTATATTGGCGAAATGGAAAGACTTGTAAAACCTACGGACAGTTGTCTTACAAAATCCTTATGGACAGTTAAAGGAGAGTTGGATTATTTGACAAAAGATTATGTTTCAGCAAAGAAAAATTTCACAAATTCCATTAATATCTGTAATGAAGATATTCCAATTCAAAAATTAAGGGATGCTTATTATTTAGGTAAAGTAGCACTTGCGCAAGAAAAATTTCAAGAAGCGAAATCTATTTTTCAAGCTGGATTAAATAATTATGGAGTGACGCCTTCCGAAGAAGCCTTTATGGACGATTACTACAAATTGCTGGCCGAAAGTTATAAAGAGACAGGGGAATTTGAAAAGGCTGGATATTATTTTGAGAAATATATAAATAGTACTTCAGAATTTAATAAATTAAAAAATGAAGTGGAAACATCTGCTAAGGCAAAAGAAATTGAAAAATTTAGAAAGGAATTAGAAGCGCTTGAGGCTGAAAAAGAAAAGAAAGACGCAAACTTCAATTATCTTTTATTGGCAGGTTCTTTAGTAATTTTACTGCTACTTTTCTTTCTGCTAAAGTTTTACCGAAATAAAAAGGCCAATGAAATTAAGTTTGAAAAGCTACTGTCAAAAATAAAAACTGCAGAAAAACCTGAAAATATTATTGACACAAAAGATGAAGTCCTTGAAGAAACAAACAGTAGTGAGGTTTCTGCAGAAGTTACAATCCAAATCCTCGAAGGACTTAAAAAGCTGGAAAAGCAGGAATATTTTTTGAAACAGGATTGCAATTCTTACAATGTTGCCAAAAAAATAAATACGAATACTTCATATCTTTCAAAAGTAATTAATAGCCATTACGGTAAAAACTTTAACACATATATTAATGACCTTCGCATTAATTACGCAATTGTTAGATTGAGAAACGATGTTATTTTTAGGTCGTATTCCATTCAATCTATCGCTGAAGAAATTGGGTATAAAAGCGCCGATTCCTTTACCAAATATTTCAAAAAAGATACAGGTTTAAATCCTTCTTTCTACATTAAAGAAATTAAGAATATTACTTAAAAATCACTTTCCAACCCTAAATTTATAAATATGGGGTTTGGAATATTATTACTTTCAAAAATTTTCTAAATTCCTTGAAACGCTATTATTAGAGGGCTTTTCTGCGCTTTCTTTAACTCCCCAATTTCCTAAATCTGGGTTTGCTTCTCTTTTATTATAGTGTTTTGTATTGGACATTTGTTTCAGAAATAAAAACCAAAACCAAATATTATGAAAAACTCAAAAACAAACACAATCTTAATTTTTATAGCGTTCGGATTTATCGGTTACATTTTTGTAACGCAATATATTCACCTTCAAAATCACTAATATGGAAAATAAAAAAACAAATTCTGTCATTGAAAATGTGGAATACAAAACTAAAACCCCAACTAAAATCCAGATCATTAAATTTATAATTGGATTAGTTGCAGGTGTAACAATTTATCTATTAATTCAACTAATCTTTTAAAACCAGCTTATTATGACAACAATTGTAAATTACACTTTAGCACTTATTATGCTGATACTTTCAGCAAATTTGGGTGCGCAAGAATTAAATGGTTCCTACGCGGGCATATTAGATGTGCAAGGAATGCAGATGGAACTCATTGTAAACATAACCCCAAGTGGCGATGGTTACATAGCAACTTTAGATGTTCCTATGCAAGGAGCAAGCGGTATTGAACTTGATTCTGTAATATTGCAGGATAATCAAGTTACAATCACTTCTGCCAAAATGAAAATGACCTATATAGGGACACTTTCTGGCGAAAATATTGAAGGAACATACGAACAAATGGGACAGAAATTACCGCTTACACTTACAAAAACCGTAAAAACCAAGCCAGGAAATACGACTTTGCCCTCGTCTGATGAAGATTTGGCAAAATTGGCGGCCAAGGCAAAAGGCAATTATAAATATACGGTTGCGGATTATTTTAAAACGCCAGAAGCATATTCATTTAAACTATCGCCAGACGGAACGTTTATAAGCTATATGAAAAGACGCGAAAGTGGTGAGCGCGATGTTTATCTTAAGGAAACGGCTACACAAAAAGAAACCTTGTTAATCAAACAAGAAGAAGATTTAATACGCGGCTATTTTTGGGCTAACGACAACCGAATTTTATACCTTCAAGATAAAGGCGGAAATGAAAACTACCACTTATTTGGTGTAGATGTTACGGGTGAAAATAAAAAAGAACTAACCCCTTTTGAAGGTGTAAAAGTTGATGTGTTAGAATTATTGAAGGACGATGAAGCCAATATTATCGTGCAGATGAATAAGGATAATCTACAACAAGAAGAGCCTTATTTATTGAATATAAATACAGGTGAAGCTAAAAAATTATACACAGTAAAAGAAGGTGAGCCACCAGTTGCTGGTTATAGCTTCGATCAAAAAGGAAATTTACGTTCCGTTTCAAGAATTGTTGATGGAATTAATATTGAAGTGCTTTATAAAGTAGAAGGAGAATTCAAACAATTAATGGTTACAAGTTTTGAAGATTCGTTTAATATAAGCGATTTTAATCCAGCAAGCAGCAATCCAGATGAAGCCTATGTTGTTTCGAATTTGAACAGTGATAAAACTGAAATTCAATTATATGATCTTAAAGCAAATAAAAAAATAAAAACGCTTTATAAAAATGATGAATATGATGTTTCAGGAATTTCATTATCTAAAAATCGTGATTATGAAATAGATTTTTACAGCTATCAAGGTGAGAAAACAAATGTGATTCCTGTAAGTGAAACCTACAAAAAGATTTATGCACGTCTTAAAAAGGAATTTGGCGACAAGCAATTCTTTACTGTTGGAAAAACTGATGATGAGTCTAAATATATGGTCGCACTAACTAGCGATAAAATTGTTGGGGAATATTATCTGTATGACATTGCAAAAGACGAAGTTAAATTGCTTTACAAATTATTGCCACATTTAAAGTCAGAAGATATGGCAACTATGAAGCCAATATCCTTTAAAAGTAGAGATGGTTTAACCATTCACGGCTACATTACTTTACCACAAGATTACAAAAAAGGTCAAAAATTACCTTTAATTGTTAATCCTCACGGCGGCCCGCAAGGTGTAAGAGATAGCTGGGGCTTTAATCCTGAAGCTCAATTATTTGCAAGTAGAGGTTATGCAACTTTGCACGTAAACTTTAGAATATCTGGCGGTTATGGTAAAGAATTTTTAACAGCTGGTTTTGGTCAAATAGGAAGAAAAGCAATGGATGATGTTGAAGATGGATTGGCTTACGTGATTAAAGAAGGATGGGTAGACAAGGATAAAGTTGCAATTTATGGTGGAAGCCACGGTGGTTACGCCGTGTTACGTGGTATGACAAAAACGCCAGATTTATATGCTTGTGGTGTAGATTATGTTGGCGTAAGTAACCTTAATACTTTTATGGGAACCATTCCTCCTTACTGGGAAAAATATCGTCAGTTACTTTATAAAATTTGGTACAACCCAGAAATACCTGAAGAAAAAGCAATAATGGATGAAATTTCTCCAGCCTTGCACGTAGACAAAATTGTAAAACCGTTGTTCGTGGTTCAAGGCGCGAACGATCCTCGTGTAAATATTAATGAAGCAGATCAAATAGTTGAAAGCTTAAGAGCTCGTGGTGTTGAAGTTCCTTATATGGTAAAATATGATGAAGGACACGGGTATGGTAAAGAAGAAAACCAATTAGCTCTTTATGAGTCTATGATGGGCTTTTATGCTGAACACTTAAAGGTTGATGAGATGAAACCTGTTAAAAAGTAAATTTAAAATTTTTCTAATTTGAAAATGCCGAAGCTTAAGCTTCGGCATTTTTTATTTTTTGCCATTCCATTCTGCATAAAATTGGTCGAGAAAACCTTCCATATATTTATGCCTTTCTTCAGCAATTTTCTTGCCTGTTTCAGTATTCATCTTAACTTTTAAAAGCAATAGTTTTTCGTAAAAATGATTAATTGTTGGTGCTTTGGAATTTTTATATTCTGTAGGTGTCATGTTTAAATTTGGTTCAATTTCTGGATCGTAGAGCTTTCGGTTTTTAAATCCTCCGTAGTTAAAAGCTCTAGCAATACCAATTGCTCCCAACGCATCAAGCCTATCTGCATCTTGAACAACATCCAATTCTTTTGAAGTAAAAATTTGTTCTTTATTTCCGCCTTTAAATGAGATATTTTCAATAATCTTTAAAACGTGATCGATAATTTCAGCAGAAACATTTTGGGAAATGAGAAAATCTTTTGCTTTTTTCGGTCCAAGGGTTTCATCACCATCATGAAATTTTGAATCGGCAATATCGTGAAGCAATGCGCCAAGCGAAACTACAAGCAAATTTACCTTTTCAGTGGAAGCAATTAAAAGTGAATTTTTATAAACCCGCTCAATATGAAACCAATCATGCCCACCTTCTGCATCTTTAAGCTCGGTTTTTACGAAATTTATTGCGTTTAAAAGTAAGGCTTCAGTTTTCAATGTAGAAGTTATTAAGGTTTACAGAAGTTTAGGAATTTCTAATTATCAATTTTTGAAGTAATAATTTCTTCAACTTTTTCAATTAAAACTTCAGTTTTATATTCTGAAATTTTTAAAGATGGGTGCAAGGTCATTTCAAATTTTACTCCCAAAGGCATTGGAAAAAAGCCGAAACGTTGAAGCTTCCACGAATTGTTTATTGTTACAGGTAAAATGTAGCCACTTGGCATATTTTCAATTAAAGTTGTAAGTCCTTTTGGTTTAAACGGTTTTGGTACGCCGGTTCTACTTCGTGTTCCTTCCGGAAAAATAACACCGCTCCTATTAAATTTTGTAAGATATTTTGAAAATTCAGACATTGATAAAACTGCTTCTTCAGGTTTATTTCTATCAATTAAAATAGAACCGCCGTGTTTTAAATTATAGGAGATTGATGGTATTCCTTTTCCCAATTCAACTTTACTAATAAATTTTGGGTGGTATCTGCGCAGAAACCAGATTATAGGTGGAATATCAAATAAACTTTGATGATTGCTAACTATTAAAATCGGTACATTCTTAGGGATATTGCTGTTTATTTGAATCTTATATCTTACGAAAAGAATGTGTTGGATTCTGGTTAAACAAAAGTTGAGGTAATCCACACTTTTTTTATGTGCTTGATAACCAAAGATATTGAAGCAAAGCCATTGTACTGGATGAAAAACTACAATTGACAGCCCAAAAAGTAGCCAAAATAGTATTGAAAAAGGGAAGCTTAAAAGTTTTAGCAGTAATTTCATTACACATCAAAAATAAGAAAACCGCCCTAAATTAGAAGCGGTTTCTTTATGATAAAAATTTGAAAATTATTTAATTCTCTTTTTTTTGGACCTATCTTTTAGGGTGTTTTGGTCAATGTAAATATAATTATAAATGCAAAGTCCAATTATTACCATCCAAAATGCTCGGTACAACCAATCATTTATTTCTTTTCCAAAAAGATGGGAAACTTCAGGATTGTCATAAAAATTATAACCTAAAGCTCCAAGTGCTATAATGCCCACAACTATTGTAAGCGGTTTAGTCAAAGACATAAATCGTGTAATCAGTTATTAACTACAAAACTCGTTATAAGCTCCTTTTAGGTTTTCAGCAATCATATCTGCCGGTCTGCCTTCAATGTGATGGCGCTCTAACATGTGCACTAACTCTCCATCTTTAAAAAGAGCCATACTTGGTGAACTTGGAGGAAAAGGAACCATTGCCGCTCTTGCTGCATCTACCGCTTCACGGTCCACACCTGCAAAAACAGTTACTAAATGATCTGGATGTTTTGTATTTTGAAGGGACATACGAGCGCCTGGTCTTGCATTTGCTGCAGCACAACCACAAACCGAATTAACAACCACTAAGGTTGTTCCTTCTTTTTTAAGGGCATTGGCAACATCTGCTTCTGTATATAATTCTGAAAAACCGATTTTCGTAAGATCTTCACGCATTGGTTTTACTAATTCTGCTGGGTACATATTTTTAATTTTTTAAATGAAACTTATAACTAAAATAAAAATTCAGATTGAAGTCTGAACTTAAACCAAGCAAAGATAAATATTTACGTCCTTTAATAGGTGTGTGTTGGCATACCTTTATTAATAGAACGATAAAATATTTTGATGAGAAAATTATTATGTTGGCGCCAGTAGATTGAATGGAAAATACGGTACGTTTCGCAATATCCAAAATATAACGGTTATAATAAGAAAGCCCCAAATAAACCAATTATTGTAAAAAAGTTTTAATCTATGGTTCGTTCCAAATATAAAATTATAGAAAGTAACTCCCAATGCATATATTACTAATGGCATTGTCAAGACCATTAATGGATTATATTTAAAAGCTGTAAGAAACTCTAAATGAAAAAGATGGTGCAACGCTCTTTGAGACCCACATCCAGGACAGTTTAAGCCAGTTAAATGATGAAAAGGACAAGGGAGAAAAAAAGTATTTGTGGAAGGGTTGAAAGAATACAATAGCAAAAAGCCACCCAAAATGCTAAAAACAATTAGGGCGGCAATTAATTTTTTCTTAGTAAGAACCTGCATCGAAAAGTGCACCAGCAAAACCGAAAAACATTATTACAACCCACATAATTATCGTAAAAATCGGTCCGATAATAGCAGCATAAATTGTCCATTTTTTAGCGTCTGCTGAGGCCTTTAATGCTCCCATTTGATCTCCCAGATTCCACAGTTCATTTACTTTGGTAGATTTTATAATTGCTACAATACCCAATGGGATACAGCAAAATATTGTTGCCAGTATAGACCAAACCAAGTAGTTTTCTGGTGGTGCTCCTCCGGGAGGATTAGTAATTGGCGGATTGTTAAAATTGTCCATAAATTGGTTGGTTTAGGATTGAGCAATAAATATAGTTAGAAATTTATCAAAAGGTATAGATTTTTTTTGGAGTAATGCAAAAATCTAATCTAACATCTTGTTTTTCAGGTTCAATATTGCGCTCTGATTCAAAAAATGATATACCTATTTTTATAGTTTCATGTCTGCAATTACTTAAAAATCTATCATAAAAACCTTTTCCGTAACCAATCCTATTTCCTTTTTCATCAAAAGCTAAAAGTGGTACAAAAACTACTTCAATTTTATTTTCGGGAATTTCTATGCCATCAACAGGTTCTGGAATTCCATATTCGGAAATTCTTATAACTGTATTTTCTTGAAGTAAGAAATTTTGCATTTTGTTGTTTAAAAAATCTGCTTTTGAAACAATCACACTTTTATCCTTGCCTTGCAAAATGTGTAAAATGAATTCGGTATTTACTTCTCTTTTTTTTAGAATAGGAAGAAAAATATGATAATATGTTTTATCCCAAATATCTAGTTGTAAAAGGTTATTTGATATTTGAAGGCTTAATTCTTCAACTTCTTCTTCTGAAAGTGAATTTCTAAGCTCTTGATATTTTTTCCGAAGTGAGTTTTTTTTCAAATTGAAAAATGTTTGAATATAAAAGAAACTGTATTTAATTTTCTAATTCCTCATCAACCAAATCTACTTCGTTAGCCGTAGAAATATGAAATATAGCATCCCCTTGGTTAACAATAGGAGATTGATTTACGTTAATAATATAACCTTCATTCGGGGCTAAAACTTTAAATCTCATTTGGCCATACGGATCTGTAATAGTCGCTAAAAATTCTCCTTTTTCCACGTGTTTATTACAATCTATCTTAACGTGTAGTAAACCACTTTTTTGCGCCCGCAGCCATCTACTTTTCTTAATTATTACTGTTTTGGCGTGTGGCTCTGGTACAATATGCTTGGAACCAAGCATGTCCAAATGGTTGAGCATTCGCATAAGACCCTCAACACCTTCTTTGGCGATATATTTATTACTGTCTAAGCTTTTCCCACCTTCAAAGAGAAGAATTGGGATATTCATTTTTGCGCAGGTTGAACGATAACTTTTGTCCAGATTGCCAGAAAATAATGTAAAAGGAGCATTAAAAACTTTTGCTAGTTTTAATAAATTTTCATCGCCTGGCTTTACTCTAACTTGTGCTGCATTAAATCTGCTTGCTCCGCCAGTATGAAAATCGAAACAATAATCGGCGTGCGGTAAAATCTTTTTGGTAAAGTTGAAAGCTACGCGGCTAGCCAAAGAGCCTGTTTTGGTTCCTGGAAAAACACGGTTTAAATCCCGTCCATCGGGAAATGCCCTATCGCCATTTAAAAATCCGAAGACATTTAATATTGGAATACAAATTATCGTACCTTTTTTTGGCTTATTTATTTTTCGGGCAATAACTTGGCGCACAATTTCAACGCCGTTTATTTCGTCTCCGTGGATTCCTGCGGTTATTAAAACGGTAGGTCCAGGAATTTTGGAGCGCTCAATAATAATAGGAATATCAACCTTTGTTGAAGTATATAATTTTGCAATGCTAAAGTTTAGCGTTTTGCTTTGACCAAGCCCAATATGCTCGCCCATAATTATAATATCCCTATTTGCGCTTTTTGCCAAATTAATCTGCGTTACGTTCTATATATTTGATTATTGTTGTAGCAATATCCTTTCCTGTAGCTGTTTCAATACCTTCCAGTCCTGGAGAAGAATTTACCTCCAAAATTAATGGTCCACGAGCGGATTGTAACATATCTACTCCCGCAATACCTAATCCCATTGCTTTAGCAGCTTTTAAGGCTGCTGTTTCTTCTTCATCCGTTAATTTTATTACTGTAGCAGTACCACCACGATGAAGGTTGCTTCTAAATTCTCCTTCCTTTCCTTGGCGTTTCATTGCGCCAACTATTTGTCCATCTACAACGAATGCTCTAATATCTGCACCACCAGCTTCTTTAATATATTCTTGTACAATTACTCGAGCTTGTAAATTGTTAAATGCTTCAATAACACTTTCTGCAGCTTTTCGGGTTTCAGCTAAAATGACACCTATGCCTTGCGTTCCTTCTAATAATTTAATAATAACGGGTGCTCCACCAGCTTGATCCACAACTTCTTTTACAGCTCTACTGTAATTCGTAAAAATTGTTTTTGGCAGTCCAAGGCCAGCTCTAGAAAGTACTTGCAAACTTCTTAATTTATCACGAGATCTTACCAAGGCTTGGCTTTCAGTAGTTGTAAAACAACGCATCATTTCAAATTGTCTTACTACAGCCGTTCCATAAAATGTAACGCTTGCGCCAATTCTTGGTATTACAGCATCGGTATCTTCAATTTTCTTGCCTTTGTAGTAAATACACGGATTTTTCTTTTCAATTACAATATCGCATTTTGCGTGATTTATGACTTCTACGTTGTGATTTCTGTTTTTTGCTGCTTCAACTAATCTTTGTGTAGAATATAAATTGGCGTTTGCAGATAATACTTTTATGTTCATTGGTTATGTTGTTTTCCGCTCTTCGGAATTATTTGAGTTGTTTTAATTTTTTCTTTGAATGAAAGGTTTGTTTTGCCAATATCTACAATAAATTTTTTGCTAAGGAATCGGCGGCCAAGTAAAACTGGGAATTTCATTTCTTCCCTGTCGCTTAAGGTAAGATAAATTGAAGAAATTTTACCGAAAAGCTCAATTTTTGTTTGAATGCGGTATCTGGCTTCAGATTGGCCGTTGCTGCTTTTTACAACCTTTACATCATATTCGTCAAAAGTAATTTCTTTTTCGTGATATTTAGGATGTTCAGGATCTAAAAAAATGCACTTTAAATAATTATTTTCTACCGTGATATTTTTACAGTGTATTGATGAAGTATATGCTCCGGTATCAACTTTTATTTCAACATCTTTAAGCTCTAAAAGTGGAAAATCTGCTTTATCTATTCTGCCAATTTCTCTTTTCAAAAAATAGTTTTTTAGGTTTTTTGCAAGGTAGTAATTTTGAAATTATACTCATTTCTTATTTCGCTCCAAAAACGAAATTATACTTTTTGAAATGTCAACTCCTGTAGTATTTTCAATGCCTTCCAATCCTGGAGAAGAATTAATTTCTAATAACAATGGACCGTTTTTAGATTGTAAAATATCTACCCCACAAACACCCAATTTTAAGGCTTCTGCTGCTTTTATAGCAATATCCTCCTCTTGTTGGCTTAATTTAATAGTTTTGGCGGTGCCGCCACGGTGCAAATTGCTTCTAAAATCGCCATCCTTACATTGTCTTTTCATGGCCGCAACTACAACGCCATCTACCACAATTGCGCGAATATCCGAACCTTTACTTTCTTCAATATATTCTTGAAGGACAAATTTAATTTTTGAGGCAAGTAATGTTTCAATAATTGAAAGTGCGTTTTTGCGGGATTCTGCCAAAATAACGCCTTCGCCATGAGTGCCCTCAACAATTTTGATAATAATTGGTTTATCTGGAAAGGTTTCCAACTGCCGCTCTGGATTTACAAAAGAAACCAGAACAGTATGTGGAACCGGAATATTGAATTTTGAAAGTGCCTGAAAACAAGTCCACTTATCCCTAGAAATTAAAATCCCTTCGGAAGAAACCGCGGTAAAAACATTCATAGCTTCAAAATGGCGGACAACCGCTGTGCCGTAATAGGTATTTGAAGCGCCAATCCTTGGGATAATGGCTTCAATCTTTTCAACCACATCATCAATATAAAACAGTGAAGGATTTCCATTTTCTACAGTTAAATCACAATAATCTGGATCTATAATATCTATAGTATGGTTTCTAGCTTCAGCAGCTTTTATAATGCTTTGGGTAGAATATAAAGTTTCGCTTTTTGACAATATGGCAAGATTCATTTGGCTAGTTATAAGCACGCAATTTACCCAAAAGTCTTTTCCATTAGTTTTTACTTACGGAAAAATTAACAGACTCAAATTATTATATTTTTAACGGTTTTAAAATCTTAAAAAGTTTTAGCATTTTTTTTGAAATACAAAATTGTCCTAAAATCAAAACATAAAGTATCTTTGAAGTTATGGCAAAAGCTTCGGTAGCACTTCAAATTTCCACTCTTCCAGATTCGGCCGGCGTATATCAATACTTTGATAAAGACGGCAAATTGCTATATGTTGGTAAAGCCAAAAACCTAAAAAAACGCGTTTCTAGTTATTTTACAAAACAGCAAGTTGGGCGTACAAAGGTTCTTGTAAAAAAGATTGAAACCATAAAACATATTGTGGTTGAAACAGAAACGGATGCACTTCTGCTTGAAAACAACTTGATTAAAAATTACCAGCCACGCTACAATATTATGTTGAAGGATGACAAAAGTTATCCGTGGATATGTATTAAAAATGAACGCTTTCCAAGAGTTTTCCCAACGCGTAGAATGATCAAGGACGGGTCCGAATATTACGGGCCTTACACAAGTATGAAAACTGTCCATACATTGTTGGATTTGATAAAAAGCCTATATCCATTACGGACATGTAATTATGATTTGGCTGAGGAAAAAATCCAAAATGATAAATATAAAGTTTGCCTAGAATTTCATTTAGGAAATTGCGCCGGACCTTGCCAAGGACTTTATCCAGAAGCTGAATACAATGAAAATATTGAAGCTATCCGAAATATTGTAAAAGGAAACTTTAAAGAATCCTTGCACCGTTTCAAAAAAGTGATGAAAGATTATGCCGAAGATTTAAAGTTTGAAGACGCTCAACGCGTGAAGGATAAGATTAATGTTCTAGAAAATTATCAATCCAAAAGCACAGTTGTTAACCCAAAGATTAATAACGTGGATGTTTTTAGTATAATTTCAGATGAAGGATATGCGTATGTAAATTTTCTCCAACTTTCCCATGGCGCCATAATCCGCTCACATACATTGGAAATAAAAAAGCGTTTGGATGAGCCAGATGAAGAGCTATTGCAGCTGGCAATTGTTGAAATTAGACAGCGCTTCAACAGCCAATCTAATGAAATTTACGTACCTTTTGAAGTAGAATTAGGAGAAAACATTAAAACGCACATTCCAAAATTGGGCGACAAAAAGGCAATACTGGATTTAAGCATTCGTAATGCCAAATATTTTAGGATGGAACGCTTTAAACAAGCAAAAATAGTAGATCCAGATCGCCACGAAAATCGTGTTATGCAGCAGATGAAGAAAGATTTGCGCCTTTCTGAGGAGCCGAGGCACATTGAATGTTTTGATAACAGTAATATACAAGGGACAAATCCCGTTGCTGCTTGCGTAGTTTTTAAAAATGGAAAACCGAGTAAGAGCGATTACCGTAAGTTCAACATTAAAACGGTTGAAGGTCCGGACGATTTTGCCAGTATGGAAGAAGTTGTGTATCGTCGCTATAAAAGATTGTTGGATGAAGAGCAACCATTACCACAATTAATCATCGTAGATGGAGGAAAAGGGCAGCTTTCATCAGCATTAAAAAGTATAGATGCTTTGGATTTACGCGGAAAGATAGCAGTTGTTGGTATAGCTAAAAGGTTGGAAGAATTATTTTATCCAAATGACCCGATTCCGTTGTATTTAGACAAAAAAAGCGAAACATTAAAAATAATACAGCAACTTCGAAATGAAGCACATAGATTTGGTATAACATTTCACCGTAATAAACGAAGTAAACAGGCATTAAATACAGAACTGGAAACTATTCCCGGAATTGGAGAAAAAACAGTTGAAGATTTATTGCGAAAATTTAAAAGCACCAAAAGAGTTAAAGAAGCAAGTTTTGACGACTTGGAAAAAATAGTAGGAGCAAGTAGGGCAAAGAAAATTGTTGGATATTTTGAGAAAGTGAGTAATTAGATTTTTTTTTTGATCACTATAAAAATTCAACTTTTAACGATAATAATTTTAGAATAAAAAAATTGAAACAATTTCTAACCATATTATTAGTAATGTTCTCCGTGTTTGCAGCTGCACAGGTTAATACAATTGACGACCCAAAAGTCGGTCTTGTTTTAAGTGGAGGTGGTGCTAAGGGTTTGGCGCATATTGGCGTTCTTAAAGTTTTGGAGGAAGCAGGAGTGCGGATAGATTATATTGGCGGCACGAGTATGGGCGCTATAATTGGAGGTCTTTATGCTTCAGGATATTCAGCAAAGCAATTAGATTCTTTGTTTAGAAATACAGATTTTACTACACTCATTCAAGATAACATTCCGCGAAGTGCAAAAACTTTTTATGAGAAAGAAGAATCGGAAAAATATGCTCTTACATTGCCATTCGATAAATTTCAGATCGCTTTTCCTTCAAGCCTTTCAAAAGGACAAAATGTATATAATTTACTATCAAGGTTGACAGCTCATGTAGATTCTATTTCAGATTTCAGCAAACTGCCAATACCGTTTTTCTGTGTTGCCACAAATATTGAAAGCGGAAAAGAAGTAATGCTGGAAAAAGGATATTTACCAAGAGCCATAACTGCAAGCGGAGCGCTACCGTCACTTTTTAGTCCTGTTGAAATTGATGGAAAAATCCTAATTGACGGTGGCGTTGTAAATAATTATCCCGTAAATGAAGTCAAGGCAAAAGGAATGGATATAATTATTGGCGTAGATGTACAAGACAGCCTGAAGGATAGAAAGAATTTAAAATCGGCTTTGGAGGTATTGGTCCAAATAAACAACTATCGGACAATTAACGATATGATTAAAAAGCGGGGTAAGACGGATGTTTATATTCACCCAATTATCGATAATTTTTCTGTAGTTGGTTTTGATTCAAGTAAAGAGATTGTTCAATCTGGTGAAGATGCAGCAAAATTAAACTTCGAAATCTTAAAAGAAATCGGTGATAGGCAAAAAGACAAACCACAAGCGTCCATTAAATTTGATGAAAGGACCGAAATGTATATTAAAGAAGTAAGAATTGAAGGAATTAGTAATTATAGTCGTTCGTATGTATTAGGAAAACTCAAGTTGCGCACACCAGGAATGACAACCTATTCTGAATTTAATGAAGGCATCAACAACCTTTCGGCAACTGGTAACTTTCAAGATATAAATTATAGGTTAGAGAAAAATGCAGAGAACAGTTATAATATAGTTTTTAATTTACGTGAAAATAATTCACGAATGCTCTTGCGCATTGGAGCACATTATGACGACTTGTATAAAACGGCAGCTTTGCTAAACGTAACGAGAAAAAGATTATTCACTAATAACGATATTGCTTCTTTGGACTTTGCAGTAGGAGATAATATTAGGTATAACTTTAAATATTACATAGATAAAGGGTTTTATTGGAGCATTGGTTTTAATAGCTCATATAATTTTTTTGACAAAAATGTACCCATAAATTTTGCCTTTTCTGATAGTCAAGAACAACTTAACAATCAGATAAATAAAATTAACCTTCAATATAGCGATTTTACGAATCAGATTTATGCGGAAACATTGTTTCAGAGAGTTTTCCTTTTGGGACTAGGTGCAGAACACAAATACCTGCGTTACCTTTCAGAATCTATAGGTATAGATGAAAATAACCTGCCAAGAACCGTTTTTGAAAGCACTAATTACTACAGTGCTTTCGGGTATTTAAAATATGACAGTTTCGATAATAGCTTTTTCCCAAATGAAGGTATTTTTTTTAATGGCGATTTTCATCTTTATTTGTTGGCGAATGGACGAAATAAGGATTTCGATCAGTTTTCAATAGGAAAGGCTCATATAGGTTATGCAAAATCTTTTGGAAGCAAAATTTCAGCAGTTATTGAGTCTGAAGGCGGCTTTAAAATTGGGGGAAACAATACCAGTAGTCTAGACTTTTTTGTAGGCGGTTTTGGTTATGAAAGATTGAATAATATTACTCCGTTTTACGGTTATGAAGCGTTAAGCTTACGCGGAGACACCTATTTAAAAGCTGCAATTACATTAGATTACGAGTTTCTTAGAAAAAACCACATAAATATTGCTGCAAATATTGCCAATGTGGGCGATGATCTTTTTACCGATGGCAAATGGATAGATGGAGTAGATTATAGTGGCTATGCAATTGGCTACGGTCTAGAAACCTTTTTAGGCCCAATGGAATTAAAATACAGTATTTCGCCAGAACGTGATACAGGCGAGTGGTTTGTAAGCATAGGATATAGGTTTTAATAGAATCTTAAACTTACAACAGCAAAATTTTTCCGATATTTGTGAAAGCACTAAATTATTCTTCAATGTAAGTTTAATTTAGTTCTTAATCAGTTCAATAAAAATGAACTCTTACAAAATCCAATAAAATTAGCAAAAATGCCCTTCTACCATAAATTAGGAAAAATACCACACAAACGCCATACGCAATTCCGTAAAGATGATGGCTCTTTATATAGCGAACAACTTTTTGGAACAATTGGCTTTGACGGTATGTACACAAATATGTACCACGAACATCGCCCAACACAAGTAAAGGAAATTGTGAAGCAATATAGCGTTGCGCCAAAAATTGCAAAACCCAATAACATTCAATCATATAAAATGAAAGGCTTTAATATTAAGCCTGAAAAAGATTATTTGGAAAGCAGAAAAACGGTTTTAACCAATTCTGATTGTAGTATAATATTGGCGGCACCACAACATTCGCAAACTGATTATTTTTATAAAAATACGGATGCGGATGAAATGATTTTCATTCATAAAGGTTCCGGAAAATTAAAAACGCATTTAGGAAATTTGGATTTTACGTACGGTGATTATCTAATTGTTCCGCGTGGAATTATTTATCAAATTCATTTTAATACTGAAGATAATAGACTTTTTATTGTAGAATCTCGTCGCCCAATTTATACTCCAAAACGGTATAGAAATCACTTTGGGCAACTGTTAGAGCATTCTCCATATTGTGAGCGCGATATCCGCCAACCGTATGAGCTTGAAACAAATAATGAAGAAGGAGATTTTATAATAAAAGTAAAAAAGCAAAACGACATATTTGAAATGAAGTATGCCACCCATCCTTTTGATGTTGTGGGTTATGACGGTTTCAATTATCCATACGCCCTTTCAATCCACGATTTTGAACCAATTACTGGAAGAATCCACCAACCACCACCAGTACACCAAACTTTTGAAACCGACGCATTTGTAGTTTGTAGTTTTGTGCCAAGGTTGTACGATTATCATCCGGATAGCATTCCCGCTCCATATAATCATAGTAACATAGATAGTGATGAGGTTTTGTACTATGTTGATGGTGACTTTATGAGCAGAAATGATATAGGTCCAGGTTATATTTCATTACACCCAGCAGGAATACCACACGGTCCACACCCAGGTGCAACCGAGCGTAGTATTGGAAAAACAAAAACTGATGAACTTGCCGTAATGGTGGATACTTTTAAACCATTAATGGTTACGGAAGATGGTTTGGCATTAACGGATGGCACGTATTACAAAAGTTGGCTAAAGCACTAAATTAGAGTATTGAAGAATAGTAAAATTTAATTATTTATAAAATAGATTATGAGTAAAGAAATAAAATCAGTCGATTATGGGTTGGAAAAAATATTTGAAGGCGCAGGAGATTTTCTTCCACTTTTGGGAACAGACTACGTAGAGTTTTACGTAGGAAATGCCAAACAAAGCGCACATTTTTATAAAACAGCTTTCGGTTTTCAGTCCTATGCATATAGAGGTTTGGAAACTGGATCAAAAGATTCTGTAAGTTATGTTTTAAAACAGGATAAAATTAGACTGGTCCTTACTACACCTTTAAACAGTAGCTCACCAATTAATGATCATATTGTAAAACACGGCGACGGTGTAAAGGTAATCGCTCTTTGGGTAGATGATGCAACAAGCGCTTTTGAAGAAACAACAAAACGAGGAGCAAAACCCTATTTAGAGCCAATTACTGAAAAAGATGAACATGGCGAAGTAGTTAGAAGTGGTATTTATACGTACGGAGAAACAGTACATATGTTTGTAGAACGCAAAAACTATAAAGGCAAATTTTTACCAGGTTTCCGCGAGTGGAAAAGCGATTATAATCCTGAACCAACAGGCTTAAAATATATAGATCATATGGTTGGCAACGTAGGTTGGGGTCAAATGGATACGTGGGTAAATTGGTACGAAAACGTAATGGGTTTTGTTAATTTCCTTTCTTTTGATGATAAGCAGATTACGACAGAATATTCGGCCTTGATGAGTAAGGTTATGAGCAATGGCAATGGACGAATAAAATTTCCTATAAACGAACCTGCAAAAGGAATCAAGAAATCGCAAATTGAAGAATATCTAGATTTTTATGAAGATTCTGGCGTGCAGCATTTGGCGGTAGCAACGGATGATGTTGTAAAAACCGTTGCACAATTAAAAGCAAGAGGAGTGGAATTTTTACCGCCACCTCCACAAGCTTATTATGATGATATTCCTCGAAGATTGGGCGTACATATGGATGTAATGAAAGAAGATATAAAAGAACTTCAAAAACTTTCAATCTTGGTAGATGCGGATGAAGAAGGTTATTTACTTCAAATTTTTACAAAACCATTAGAAGATCGCCCAACATTATTTTTCGAAATTATACAAAGAATGGGTGCAAAAGGTTTTGGAGCAGGTAATTTTAAAGCTCTTTTTGAATCTATTGAAAGAGAACAAGCGCAAAGAGGAACTTTATAAAATCTTCAAAATCCTGCCGAACGCAATAAACATATTTAATTGAAGTTTTGAGTTTGAAATATTTAGGTATTTCAAACTCAACTTTTTTTAAATTTATAGTAACAAATCATTTTCTAATTCGTCTAAATAGTTGAGTTTCTTGGATAAATAAAATCTAAAATAAAATCAGTGCATTTTTGGAACAGAAGTTGTTTTAAACTTTGAAAATAAAAAATTAAAATGAGAAAATTATTTCTGGTTGTTTTTATCATTTGTATTGGTTCAACCAATGCCCAAGAAATTGCATATGGTGCTGGAGAATTCTTAAAATTCCGTGTTCATTATGGTTTAATAACAGCCGGATATGCTACTTTAAGTGTAAAAGATGCAAACCTAAACGGCAAAAATGTTTTCCACGTGAAAGGATACGGCGAAACGAGCGGTGTTACATCGTGGGTTTTTCCAGTTGAAGATGATTATCAAAGTTACATAGATAAAGAAACCAACCAACCACAACGTTTTATTCGTAAAATTAATGAAGGTGGACACACAAAAGATATTCAGATAGACTTTAACCACAGCACCAATAAAGCTACAATAAACAATAAAAAACACGGTACAAAAGAAACACTATCATTCCCGGACGATGCCCAAGATATGGTATCTGCTTTCTATTACCTAAGGAATAAATTGGATACAAAAAGTTTAAAAGTTGGTCAAACTTTAGATATGAATATGTTTTACGACAAAGAAAATTATAAATTTAGGATAAAATTCTTGGGTCGCGAAACCTTAAAAACTACTTTTGGCAAAGTTTCCTGCTTAATTTTTAGACCATATGTTGAAGCTGGTAGGGTTTTTAAGGAGCAAGAAAGCTTAACCCTTTGGGTAAGTGATGATGACAACAAGATACCAATGCTCATAAAAGCAGATTTGGCAGTTGGTTCATTAAAGGCTACTCTTACCGAGTTTAAAGGTTTACAGCATCAATTTAAAATTATAGCAGATTAGGCTAACAGATTTAACAAATCATTGAAAAAACTTCGAAATTGAAAAGATTTTTTAGAACCGCCCTTACTTCACTTATACTATTATTTTCATTCGCATCCTGCGAAAATACAAAAGACGATTTTACCGATGAAACCTCTTCAGTTGTTGAAGCAGAACCTATAATTGAAGAATATGGGTATATTCTTAACGACTATAATGTTGTCCGGGATACTATAAGGCGTGGTGATACTTTTGGGGATATTTTGAGCGCAAATGGAGTATCAACTGAAAAAATTATGCTGGTTGCTACAAAGTTTAAGGACAGCTTCAACCTCCGAAAAATTGTTGCTGGTAAACCTTACGTTCTTCTCAATAGTAAGGACACAACAAACGCAACCCAAGTATTTATTTACGAACCAAATAAAGAAGAGTATGCTGTTGTAGACTTTAGGAATACAGTTAACTGTTTTACTACACAAAGACCTGTTAAATATTTGGAACGAACAGCTTCTGGCGTTATCACAAGTTCTTTGTCCGCAACTATGGATGAACAAAATTTAAGCGCAAATATGACCGATCAATTAGCTAAAATCTATGCTTGGACGGTTAATTTTTTTAAAGTGCAGCCAGGCGACCGCTTTAAGGTTGTTTACATTGAAAAATTTATTGAAGATACAATACCTGGAGGTGTTGAAGAGATAAAGGCGGCTTATTTTGAGCATAAAGGAAAACCTTTATACGCCTTTAATTTTACCACAGATTCAATAAAAGGAGTACGTGATTATTATGATGATAAGGCTGCCAATTTAAAAAGAGCTTTTTTAAAAGCACCCGTAAAATTTAGTCGAATTTCTTCAAGATATAATTTAAATCGCCGAATAGCCTATTATGGCTACAAATTAAGGCCACATAGAGGTACAGATTTTGCTGCTCCAGTTGGAACTCCAATATTGGCAACAAGTGATGGAACCATAACCAAATCTGAAAGAAGAGGCGGAAATGGAAACTATGTAAAAATTAAACATACTGGAACCTACGAAACGCAATATCTGCATATGAAAGCCAGAAATGTAAGAGTTGGTCAACACGTTAGTCAAGGAGATGTTATTGGTTGGGTAGGTATGACTGGTAATACAGGCGGACCTCATGTATGTTATCGCTTTTGGAAAAATGGTAAGGAAGTAGATCCTTTTAAAGAAGATTTGCCATTTTCACAACCACTTGCCAAAGAGTATCAAGACAAATATTATAGCTTTATCAAACCACTTAAAGAACAAATAGACTGCGTTCAATACAACTAAATTTTTTTTCTTTTCTGTTTATAAGTATGTTATTAAATAACGCGCACATCCTCAATACTTTACATATTCTATAATTATCTTTATGTAGAATTATTATTTGTTAATATATTCTTAACATTAAGATGCATTTTAAATCCACGAAAGTATTATTTTTGCCGAAAATTTTAACTTAACAAAAAAGTAATGAAAAAACTTTTATTTTTAATTATGTGTTTAGCTGCCTCTGTATCTTGGGCACAAGGGGTTACATCTTCTTCTCTCAATGGGCAGGTGTCAGACAATGCAGGGCAACCGTTACCAAGTGCAAACGTACTTGCTGTTCACACACCTTCGGGTACAACATACGGTGCAATTTCCGATTTCGACGGATTTTACAGGATTTCAAACATGCGTGTTGGAGGTCCTTACACAGTTACAATTTCTTATGTTGGTTTTGAAGATGTTGTAAAAAATGACTTATACCTTCAATTAGGTCAATCTCAAAAAGTTAGTGTTGCACTTGCCGAAAGAGCAGATGCATTAGCGGAGGTTGTAATTACAGCACAAGGCACAGGATTAGATACAGATAATACAGGTGCTGAGACTAAGGTATCAAGAAGACAAGTAAATACGTTGCCTTCACTTTCTAGAAATATTGCAGATTTTGCAAGACTTACGCCACAGGCTAAAATTTCTGGTGATGACATTATCTCAATTGCTGGTCAAAATAACAGATATAACGCCATCTATATTGATGGGGCTGTAAACAATGATGTTTTTGGATTGGCTGCAAACGGTACAAATGGAGGCCAAACAGGAGTTAGCCCAATTTCATTGGATGCAATTGATTCATATCAAATAAATGTTTCACCTTTTGATGTTAAACAATCTGGTTTTGCTGGTGGAAGTATAAGCGCCATTACAAAGTCTGGTACAAATACAACTGAAGGCTCTGCTTACTCATTTTTAAGAAATGAAAGTTTTGCAGGTAAAACCCCTGTAGATTTAGTAGGTGAAGATCAAGAACGCGAAAAGTTGGATGAATTTTCAGCATTAACATATGGGGCTCGTATTGGAGGTCCAATTATAAAAGATAAACTATTTTATTTTGTAAACTACGAAAGACAGGATAATGAGACTCCGCAACCTTTTGATATTGGAAACTACAGAGGTAGCGCAACAGCTGGAGATCTTCAGCAGCTTTCAGATTATTTATTGAATAATTTTGGATATGATGCTGGTGGATATGCAAACAATACGTCAAGTTTAGAAAGTGATAAGTTTATTGCAAAGCTAGATTGGAATATTAACGAAAACAATTCACTATCATTAAAGCATAGTTATGTAAAGGCAATTCAATTAGATGCCCCAGCTTCAAATACTGGTTCTATTAACTTTTTAAATAGAGCTATTAATTTTGAATCTACTACAAATTCTACAGCTTTAGAATTTAACTCTCGTATCGGAAATAAATTTTCTAACAACCTTGTTATCGGCTATACTTCTGTTAACGATGATAGAAACCCTAACGGAAGTCCATTTCCTTCTGTTCAAATTTTTGATAGTGCAGGTTCTTCAATATTTTTTGGATCTGAACCTTTTTCATCATCAAACTTACTGGAACAACGCGTATTAACAATTACGGATAATTTTGAAATTTATGCCGGAAAACAAACAATAACAATTGGTACGGCGAACGAATTTTCTAGTTCTAAAAACGTATTTTTCCGTCAAAACTTTGGGGACTATAGATTTAATAGTCTTACCGACTTTTTAACAAATGCACGTCCAAACAGATTCCGTTATGGCTACTCATTGTTGGGTGGAACAGGAGATGAATCTTTAGGTGCTGCAGAATTCGACTTTTCGCAAATAGGTTTTTATGTTCAGGATGAAATTCAGTTTGCCGATAATTTCAAAGTTAGCTTAGGTGTTCGTTTTGATGTTCCTTTCTGGGAAGATGGTCTAGTTAATGAAGATTTCAACACAAGAACTGTTGCATTATTAGAGCAAAATGGAAAAGATTTACAAGGTGCACGAGTAGGTCAAGGTATTGATGCTGCGGTTCATTTATCTCCAAGACTAGGATTTAACTGGGATGTAAACAATGAAAGAAAAACCATAATCCGTGGGGGCTTAGGAGTATTTACATCTAGAGTTCCGTTAGTTTGGCCAGGTGGAACGTATAATAATAATGGAGTAACCGCAGGTTTTATTGAATTAACAGGCGCAAATGCTCCGGCATTTAATCCTGATCCAAACAACCAACTTGATGGTCTTTCAGGTGTTGCCTTACCAGGTTCTGGTGTTGTAGGCGGACAAATAGATCTTTTTGCTAAAGGATTTAAATTACCTCAAGTGTTTAAAACTAATATTGCAATAGACCAAAAGTTAGGTGCAGGTTTTAGATTTTCAGCAGATTTTATTTGGAATGATAATATAAACGCTGTTACCTATGAAAACTTAAACCTAGAAGGACCACAATTTCAAACAACGGGTGCAGGGCCAAGACCAAATTATGGCTTTAAATCTGTTGATCCAACTTACGCGGGTATATTTTTAGGTTCCAATACTGGTGAGGGTAGTTCATATAACATTAGTGGAACACTTTCTAATACCTTTATTACAGACAAATTAGATATTCGTACATCAGCAACTTACTCTTACGGAGATTCTGATGTTATTTTAGATGGAACAAGTTCACAAAACAGCTCACAATGGCAAAATCTTGAAACGGTAAATGGTTCTAACAGACCTGTTTTATCTACATCAGATTTTTCACCTGGTCATAGAGTTATTGCCAATTCTACAATTGAGTTTAAATGGGCAGAAAATATAAAAACTAGAGTAGGTATATTCTATGAAGGCGCACAAGGAAATCCTTTTAGTTATGTATATAACGGAGGTGGTTTATTATCAGATACAGGTTCATTTGCTGCACTAGTTTATGTTCCAGCAAACCAAGGGGAAATTAACTTAATTCCAATTACAAATTCTGATGGTCAGGTTACTGCTTCAGCAGATCAGCAATGGCAAGCCCTAAACTCTTATATAGAAGGGGATGATTATTTAAGAAGCAGAAGAGGTGATTTTGCAGAAAGAAATGCAGATCGTTCAGATTGGAGCCACATTATTGACTTAAAGTTTGCACAAGAATTTGGAGTTAAGATTGGTAAAAATTCACACAAACTAGAAGTTTCTTTCGATATTTTCAATTTTACTAACCTTTTAAATAAAGAATGGGGAGTGCGTACATTCACCAACTTTAATCAAGTTCAGTTGTTAAACTTCAGAGGTTTTGAGGCAGATGGAACTACACCAAGATATACTTTTGATGCTAATGCACCAGAAACAAGAAATATTATTGATGATTCAGGCTTAAACTCTTCAAGATGGCAAATGCAAGCTGGATTACGTTATTCATTTAACTAACAGAGCTTATTATTTAAATATAAAAACCGCTTCCATTAATTTGGTAGCGGTTTTTTTATGCAATAAAAACTATCTTTGGGTATTCAAAAAAATCATAAATTATATGTACACAACAATTCAATTTATACATTCTTACTGGGCATATTTAGTGCTGCTTATCATTTTACTTGCAACATTTAATGCTGTTGTTGGATATTTTTCAAAAAAGGAATATAGTCCAAAAGATTTTAGAATTTCTTTGTTTGCACTTATTGTAACCCATATACAATTACTTATTGGTCTTATCTTATATTTTGTATCACCATTGGGGTTGCAAAGTATTAGCAATAACGGAATGGGCGTAGTTATGAAAGACTCAACATTGCGCTTATATGCCGTAGAGCATCCTTTGGTTATGATTTTAACAGTTGTATTTATAACAATAGGATATTCAAAACACAAAAAGAAGTTAGTTTCTACAGGTAAGTTTAAAATGCTCGCCATTTTTTATACAATAGGCTTAATTTTATTGTTAAGCAGAATACCTTGGAGTAGTTGGTTTAACTTGTAGCTTTTAAATCTCGAGCTATTAAAACAAATCCAATCTAAAATGCTTTCAAAATCTGAATTACGTTACACGCTCGCTTTGCAACGCGCTCCAAACCTCGGGGATACTTCTGCTAAAAAGTTACTACGGGCAGTTGGTTCGGCAGAAGCAATTTTTAAAGAGAAAAAGATTAATCTTCTAAAAATTGACGGTATTGGCACATTTAAGTTGCAGGATTTAAATGAGAATCTTCTTTTGGAACAAGCTGATGCTGAAATGCTTTTTATTGAAAAAGAGAATATTCAAGTTAATTACTTTCAAGATAAAGACTATCCAGAAAAACTAAAGCAATGTTTGGATGGCCCAATTCTCCTTTTTCAAGCGGGAAATATTGATATTCAAAATAAAAAAGTAATAAGCATTGTAGGTACACGAAAAATAACGAGTTATGGTTCTCAATTTTGTGAACGCTTAATTGAAGATCTTGCTCCCCTAAACCCTGTTATTGTTTCTGGATTGGCATATGGAGTAGATATTTGCGCACATAAGGCCGCAATGGACCACAATTTGCAGACAATAGCATGTACAGCGCATGGATTAAATCAAATTTATCCCAAAATTCATAAAAAATACGCTGCTAAAATTGAAGAAAATGGTGGGTTTATAACCGAGTTTTGGAGCAGTGATATTTTTGATAGAAATAATTTCTTAAAGCGAAATCGGATAATTGCAGGGCTTTCTGAAGCAACAATCGTAATTGAATCTGCAGAAAAAGGTGGAAGTTTAGTAACAGCGGATATTGCCAACAGCTATGATCGGGATGTGTATGCTGTGCCAGGCAGAGCAACAGATAGTCAAAGCCAAGGATGTAATAATCTTATAAAATTTCAACGGGCACAAATGATAACGAGCGCTGCAGATCTGGTTTTTCAATTAGGATGGGAAGTAGAAAATACAAAACCAAAAGCGCAACAAACCCAACTTTTTGTAGAATTAACTGAAGAAGAAAAAATAGTATATAGATATTTGAAAGAAAAAGATAAGGAATTGCTGGATGCAATAGCAATTCAATGCAATTTGCCAACATACAAAATTGCTTCAATATTATTGTCGATGGAATTGAAAGGTATCGTGCGACCATTGCCCGGCAAGCTTTTTCAGCTTATATAAATTTAGGGGTAAAAACCCCTGCCGAAACGGGTGCTTTAATCTTGCCAGTACTTTATAATTAAATCATCTTTGTATAGCTTAAATAATTGGGGAGTTATAATTAGCCAGATAAAAAGGCCATTCAAGTTAATGAATGGCCTTTTTTTGTTTTAAAAATGTGAGCGTAATTACGCAAAAGATAATCTACTATTTTGAAGATCAGCTTTTATTTTATACGAACGGATTGAGTTATAAATGATAAACCGTTGCGTCCAATCCCTGAACTCATTATACCCTCAAATAACGGCACATAACTATTTTTAGAAATCTGCCATTCAAAGATAAAGTTAGCTCCCGTTCCTCCTGTTACATCAACTTCATCAATAATTATTTCTG
>JBBSOK010000007.1:0-41416 GCA_038259825.1 Flavobacteriales bacterium | reverse complement strand
TAGCAAAGCCGTTTGTAGCAATGGCGAGCTTTCTTACTTTAATAGTTTCTAAATTGTTCAGTTCTAAAGTCACACCTTTTTCGCTTTCTTCAAATTTAGTTATTGCTGTAGCATTCAGAATTAAAATATTTTCAGAAATAGCTTTTTTGACAAGTTCCAACATCATTTTTCCAGTATCCAATTGTCCTTCTTTATTATTTAAAATTAAATTGTGTTTTATTTTCTGAAAACCAAATTGCTGTTTTTTTTCTGAAAAAATATCTTCTTTAAAAATGGGTTTTAGGAGTGAATTTATATAGCTAATATTTTCTTTACAAGTATAAAATAATTCCGAATCGCTATCAGAAAAAATTTCGTAACCGCCCCATTGATTGTAATCTGGCTTTTTATCCCCAATAGTTTTCCGAAGTAATTGTAATCCGTTTACACGTTCTTGAACCAATTGAATAACCTCTTCTTCGGTATGGGTTTTAAGATCTTCAAGTATTTCAGAAATACTTCCAAAGCAGGCAAATCCAGCATTTTTAGTACTTGCGCCACTTGGCAAAATACCTCTTTCAAAAATCACGATCTTAGCTTTCGGAAATTGCTGACGAAGAAAAAGTGCACAGTTTAAACCCACAATCCCACTTCCAATAATAGCAAAGTCTATATCACTCAGCCAAGTTTTTCGCTCCCAAAAGGAAAGGTTCATTATTGTAATTTTTTTTATTTGATTATCAGTAAAAAAAGTTAAGTACAATATAATTCAAAAAAAACACCAAATTCCATAATTATAAAATTAGTGGAATTTGGTGTTTTTTTAATTTGGTTTTGAATTATTTACTCTTCTTCAGGCTCATTCATTTTCCACGTATTCATAAACGCTGTTGTATAGTTTCCTGAAATATAATCTGGATGATCCATTAACTGTCTATGAAAAGGAATTGTAGTCTTAATGCCTTCAATAACAAATTCATCTAGAGCACGCTTCATTTTATTAATAGCCTCTTCCCTAGTTTGCGCCGTTGTAATTAACTTGGCAATCATACTATCATAATTTGGTGGAATTGTATAACCAGCATAAACGTGTGTATCTAAACGTATACCGTGGCCACCTGGTGCGTGGAGAACTGTAATTTTTCCCGGTGAAGGTCTAAAATCGTTATAAGGATCTTCCGCATTTATTCTACATTCAATAGAATGTAATTGAGGTGTATAATTTTTCCCAGAAATTGGGATTCCGGCGGCTACTAATATTTGCTCTCTAATAAGATCGTAATCAATTACTTGCTCTGTAATTGGATGCTCTACTTGAATACGCGTATTCATCTCCATAAAATAGAAATTGCGGTGTTTATCTACCAAAAATTCTACGGTTCCAGCACCTTCATATTTAATATATTCTGCCGCTTTTACAGCTGCTAAACCCATATCGTTTCTCAACTTTTTAGTCATAAAAGGACTTGGCGTTTCTTCAGTAAGTTTTTGATGGCGACGCTGCACCGAGCAATCTCTTTCTGATAAATGACAAGCCCTACCTGTGCTATCCCCAACTATCTGAATTTCAATATGGCGTGGCTCTTCTATGAGTTTTTCCATATACATACCGTCGTTGCCAAATGCTGCAGCTGCTTCTTGTCTTGCACTATCCCAAGCTTTTTTAAGCTCCTCCTTTTTCCAAACGGCACGCATGCCTTTACCACCACCACCAGCTGTTGCTTTAAGCATTACAGGATAACCGACTTCTTCTGCAAGCTGTTCACATCTTTCAAACGATGGAATAATACCTTCACTACCCGGAACAACAGGGACTCCGGCCTCTATCATTGTGGCTTTAGCAGTTGCCTTATCACCCATTTTTTCGATCATCTCTGGAGATGCGCCGATAAATTTGAAATTATGTTCTTTACAAATTTTCGAAAATTTTGCATTTTCTGAAAGAAAGCCATAACCTGGATGTATGGCATCTGCATTTGTAATTTCTGCCGCAGCGATAATACTTGAAATTTTCAAGTAGCTTTGTGCGCTTGGTGCAGGGCCAATACAAACAGCCTCGTCCGCAAAGCGTACGTGCAAACTTTCTTCGTCTGCCTTGCTATACACGGCAACCGTTTTAATACCCATTTCTTTACAGGTTCGGATAATGCGCAATGCAATTTCTCCCCTGTTTGCTATTAATATTTTTTTAAACATATTTTTCAGAGATTTCTAGATACGTAATGATCTTAAATATCTAAGGTTTGTTATTTATGATGGATCTACTAAAAATAAAGGCTGATCGAATTCAACTGGTGATGAATCATCAACTAAAACCTTCACAATTTTGCCTGACACTTCACTTTCAATTTCGTTGAAAAGTTTCATTGCTTCAATTACACAAAGCACATCTCCTACTGCAATAGTAGAACCTACTTCAACAAACACTGGCTTGTCTGGAGAGGGCTTACGGTAAAGCGTTCCAATAATTGGAGATTTTATAGTAATATATTTTGAGTCCTCTGATGCGGCAGGAGCAGCATTATCTGAACTTTGTTGAGTTTGCGGTGCCTGTTGCTGTTGTTGCTGTTGCATTGGTTGCATCATTTGTTGTTGTGCACCCATTGGTAATTGTTGAATGTAGGTAGTTTCACCTCCTTCAGAACCAGTTTTGATAGTTATTTTAATATCATCTGTTTCTAATTTTACTTCACTTGCGCCACTTTTGGCAACAAATTTTATCAGGTTTTGAATGTCTTTTAAATCCATATTATAAAGAATTGAGTTGGTATTGGTATTTGTGTTTTGTTATGAATCGTAGGCCCATTTTACATAAATAGCGCCCCAAGTAAAACCTCCACCGAAGGAGGCAAATATTAAATTATCACCTTTTTTTAGTTGTTTTTCATAATCCCAAAGTAACAATGGTAATGTTGCTGAAGTGGTATTGCCGTATTTTTGAATGTTTATCATTACCTTTTCATCCGGCAATTTCATTCTATGGGATGCAGCGTCAATAATGCGTTTATTGGCTTGATGTGGTACGAGCCAATCCACGTCAGCTTCCGACAAGGAATTTCGCTTCATCATTTTTTCACAAACATCTGCTAGATTCGAAACCGCAAATTTAAATACAGTTTTACCATCTTGATATACATAATGCATTTTATTGGTAACTGTTTCAATACTAGGTGGCAGTAATGATCCGCCAGCGGCAATTTTTAAGTGTGGTCTTCCTGTACCATCACTTCTTAAATATTCATCCTGCAATCCTAATCCTTCAGTATTTGCTTCAAATAGAACAGCGCCGGCACCATCTCCAAAAATTATGCAAGTGGTTCTATCTGAATAATCTATTATCGACGACATTTTATCAGCGCCAATGAGTAGTACTTTTTTGTACTTACCAGATTCAATGTAACGTGCTGCAGTGCTCATTCCATACAGAAAGCTCGAGCAGGCAGCCTGCAAATCATAAGAAAATGCATTTATTGCTCCAATTTCTGTTGCTACATAAACACCTGTTGAGGCAACTGGCATATCTGGTGTTGTTGTAGCCAAAATCACCATGTCAATGTCTTCTGGATTGGTGTTGTTTTTTGCTAAACAATCCTTAGCTGCTTGTATAGCAAGGTAACTTGTGCCTTTGTCTTTATCTTTTAAAATCCTACGTTCTTTAATTCCGGTTCTTGCGGTAATCCACTCATCATTAGTGTCTACCATCGTTTCCAAAACTTTGTTAGAGAGAACGTAATCTGGTACGTATCCTCCAACAGCAGTTATAGCTGCCGTAATCGTGCTCATAGATTTTTGTTAAATTCAACAAAAAAGGTCAAAACCTTTTAAAGGGAATGAAAAATACTAAAATTTCAACTAAAAATAGCCGAAAATGTCCTGAATTTACATTCAGAACATTAAAAAACAAAAAAACCCTCACATTGCTGTGAGAGTTTAATAAAAAATACTTTTAGTTAAGCTTCTACTTCTTCAACCGCATCAATAACGATTTGGCCTCTGTAATATAATTTACCTTCATGCCAATGCGCTCTGTGAAAAAGATGTGCTTCGCCTGTTGTTGGGTCTTTAGCAATTGTAGGAGCTGTTGCCTTATAGTGAGTTCTTCTCTTATCTCTTCTTGTTTTCGAGATTTTTCTCTTTGGATGTGCCATTATTATTTATTATTTGTCCGTTAATAGGTTTTTTAATTTGTCCCAACGTGGGTCTGTGTTTTTATCTTCCTTTACAATTTGAAGATTTTTATCTTCAATTGCCTTAGGTTCTAATTCTTTTAATTTTTCGAGTATGTCGCTCTTTAAGGTACCGTCCTCTATTCCTGGATGGATTCTTCTTATTGGTAATGATAATATGATAGATTCGTAAACATACTGCTCTATACTTACCTCATAACTACCGTGTGGTAAAATTAAAAGATCTTCCTCTTCATTATTAAATTCGTCTCCAAATTTTACAATAAAATGGTAGCTACCATCAACTTCTTGATTAAAAGGCTCATTGGTAACGTCACACTCAACATTTACAGATCCTGAAAAAGTTAGTGTAAATTCCAATAGAGTGGTCTTTTTATCTAATAATACATCCAATTTAATGTCTGCATTTTTAAATTCGTCATACTCAAAATGTTCAAAGAACGTATTGTCTATTTGGAAGTTAAATTGGTGTTGTCCTAATTTCAACCCTACAAAAGGGATGGTAAATTCTTTCAATGCCTTCATTATCACTCCTATTTTACAACTTGGCCTTACGATTAAGGCGGGTGCAAAGATAAAAAATAATTTGAATAGAAAAATTACTTTTCGTAATTCTTTTTAGACTGCGGTCTTCTTCGTTGAACTTCTAACGGATTCTTAGCCATTTCATTGTATTCTGCGCGGGTTTGATAAATATCTATTGCTGCATATACAGCTTGTTTGAAAGACTCATAGCTAGCTTTGTTCTGCCCTGCAATATCATAAGCTGTGCCGTGATCCGGAGATGTTCTTATCTTGCTCAATCCGGCAGTAAAATTAACACCATTGCCAAAAGCTAGGGTCTTGAATGGTATTAATCCTTGATCATGGTAGCTTGCAATAACTACATCAAAATTTTTGTAATTGCCAGAACCAAAAAAACTATCGGCAGCGTAGGGCCCAAAAACAATTTTGCCATTTTTACGAAGGTTGTCCAGTGTTGGCTTTAAAATTTTATCGTCATCATCACCAATTACTCCATTGTCTCCATTGTGTGGATTTATTCCTAATACCGCTATTTTTGGTTTTATAATTCCAAAGTCTTGGATTAAGGTTTGATGTATTGTATTTATCTTTTTTTCTATGCTGGCTCTGCTTAAATTTTTTACAACATCTTTTACAGCGACGTGGTCTGTAAGTAGACCAACACGCAAATCTCCAGATACTAGTAACATTAAACTATCCCCTTCCAATTCTTGATTTAAATAATCTGTATGTCCTGGAAATTTAAACGTTTCGCTTTGAACATTGCTTTTGTTAATTGGCGCCGTTACCAACACATCAATTTTATCTTCCTTTAAAGCTGTAACTGCCACTGTTAAGGACTTTATGGCATATTCGCCCATTTTAATGTCTTCTTTGCCAAAATCTATATCTACAGGTTCTTTCCAAACGTTCAGTACATTTATTTTTTTTGAAATAGCATCTTCAATCTTATCTATTCCGTGTAGATTCAATTCAAGATTGTAAGCCTTTTTTAAATGAGAAATTACTTTTACAGAAGCAAAAATAACAGGCGTACAAAGCTCCAACATACGGGAGTCTTCAAAAGTTTTTAACACAATCTCACTGCCAATACCGTTTAAATCGCCTATTGATATTCCTACAATAATATTTTCTTCTTTTTCCATTATCCGTTATTACGTAATTTATGTGCTACTTTTGCTTCACAAATGTAATTAATTGAAGCGATGTTTACAGGAATTATTGAATCTATTGGCATTATAAAGAATACTGAAAAGGTAGAAGAGAATCTCTGCATAACTGTTGAAACTGAATTAGCCTCCGAATTAAAAATTGATGAAAGTGTTTCGCATAATGGAGTCTGCCTGACTATTGAAAGCTCCACTAAAAATTCTTATAAAGTAACAGCTATAGCTGAAACCCTGGCTAAAACAAATTTAAACGGTCTAAAAATCGGAAGCTTGGTTAATCTTGAACGCGCTATGAAGTTGGGCGATAGGCTGGACGGTCATATAGTACAAGGCCACGTAGACCAAACTGCAATTTGTATTGAAGCAACAGAGGACAATGGTAGTTGGCTGTACAGCTTTAGTTATGAACCTCATCCACTTAATATTCTAGTTGAAAAAGGTTCTATAACTTTAAACGGTATTAGCCTAACAATTTTTAATGTTGAAGAAAATAGTTTTACCGTAGCAATAATACCATATACGTACAACCACACAAATATGAAATTATTAAAAAAAGGAGATATAGTAAATATTGAATTTGATATAATAGGAAAATATGCTGCTAAGCTTATGAAGGGTTATTTGAAGGCTTAATTTTTCTAATTGCTAGATAAACGCCTAAAATTAAGCCAAGAAGTAAAAGAATCCATAAGGTTGAATCTATTGGAAGTTGAGGCGGGTTGTCTCCTCTTGCAGGTACAGGCGGTTCTGGCCCACCAAACATTACAAGCGAGATAACTTTTAATAAATTTAAAAATAGGGAAACTACCATAAATAATGTTAGTAAAGTCTTTACTTATTTACTAATTACGGCCTAAATGTACCATTTTTTTTAAAACTGAAGCCATTAAACCTACTTTTCAAGAAGTTTAACGTTTTTTTGAGCTTAAAATTTTACTTGAAAGTGAGGTTTAGTTAAATTTTTAGCAATGTAAAATGATAAGATTATAACAGAAATTTTGTTGTTCTATTGTGGTCCCACATGGGCTCGAACCATGGACCCTCTGATTATGAGTCAGATGCTCTAACCAGCTGAGCTATGGGACCTGAAATAAGTTTGCAAATTTAAAAAAATTATGTGCAAAACAAATTTTATTTCACTTTATTTTATTTCTTGGCATAATTCTACCAAAACTCCGTTAGCAGATTTTGGATGTAAAAAAGCCACTAACTTGTTGTCTGCGCCCATTTTGGGCTCTTCATTCAACACTATAAATCCTTTGGTTTTTAGCCTTTTTATTTCTTCTTTAATATTATCAACCGCAAATGCTATGTGATGTATGCCCTCACCTTTTTTGTCAATAAATTTTGCTATTGCACTTGTGCTTTCGGTGGCCTCCAATAATTCTATCTTGCTTTCGCCACATTCAAAAAAACTTGTTGTAACGCCTTCACTCTCCACAATTTCACTTTTATAAGGAGGTTTACCCAATAAGCTTTCATATACTTTATTTGCCTCTTCAATATTTTTTACTGCAATACCTATATGTTCAATTTTTAACATCATGTTGTTTTTTATATGGCTATAAAAATAACAAATCTTTAAATGGTGTACTTTTGCAAAATGGAAGAAAGTAATAGACAAAAAAAAATAGCAGGCGTTTTGCAAAACGATTTGGCGAATGTTATTCAAAACATGCTTCGCGAAGCAGGAAAACTAGGAATCATAATTTCAGTTACCAAGGTTAGTGTAACAACGGATTTATCTATCGCAAAAGTTTTTACTAGTATATTTCCAGCCGGAAATGCGAAAGATTTGGTGGCGGAATTAAATATTTTGAAACCTAAAATAAAACATCAAATTGCCCAGCTTACAAAAAACCAATTACGTAAAATGCCAGATTTGCATTTTTACAATGATGATAGTTTAGAATACATAGATAATATTGATAAGGCCGTAAAAGGTTTGGAGGACCCGATAGAAAATCCAGATTTATTGGAAAAAAGAAAAAAATCGTAGCTTGAATTTCCCCCTTTATATTGCCAAAAGATATCTGTTTTCTAAGAGCAGTAACAATGCAATAAATATAATTACACTTATTGCGGCTTTAGGCATCGTAATAGGAGCAATGTCTTTATTTATTGTTCTTTCAGGCTTTTCGGGCTTAAAGGATTATAGTCTACTTTTCACAAATGATTTTGATAGCGACTTAAAAGTTCAACCAATTTCAGGAAAAACGATTGATTTTAATAATAACACCGTAACTGAAATTTCAGCTATTGATGGCATTCAAGCTTATTCAAAAATAATTGAAGAGCGTGTTTTCCTAAATTACAAAGGCAAAAACCACATTGCTTTTATAAAAGGTGTAGATAAAAACTACGGTAAGGTTAACGCTATTGATAGTATTTTATATTTAGATGTTAGCGAATGGTTGCAACCAAATGAAAATGAAGTTGTAATTGGTACTGGTATTGCGCTAAAATTAAATTTGAGTATCCGGGATTATGCCGATTTGCTGGAAATCTACGTTCCAAAACCTGGCGCGGGTCAAAAGTTAGATCCATCCCAAGCATTTAATAGGCAGACGGCGGTAGTTTCAGGTGTTTTTGAAGTGAACGAAGATTTAAATTCAAAATATGTATTTGCAGATTTAGAATATGCTAGAAATTTACTTCAAATTGATTCTACAAAAATTTCATCGGTTGAAATCAAGCTAAAATCAAATGCTTCCGAAGAAAAAATTGCGGAACAATTGAATTCAATATTTAAAAATAAAGTAACCGTAAAAAACAGAATCGAGCAAAATGATGCGCTTTACAAAATGTTGAATACCGAGAATATAGCCGTGTATCTTATATTTACGTTAGTTTTAATAATCGCTCTTTTTAACGTTATTGGTTCCATTATAATGATGATTTTAGATAAGCGGAAAAATATTGAAACGCTTTATAATCTTGGGGCAACCTTAAAAAGTGTTCGACGCGTATTTTTCTTACAGGGAGTTTTGATGACCACGTTGGGCGGAATTTTAGGAATTTTATTTGGAGTGGTTACTGTAGCAGCACAATTAAAATTTCAATTTATAAACATTACGGCAACTTTACCTTATCCGGTAAAATTGAAGTTGATAAATATCTTAATTGTTTTTGTAACTATATTTATTCTGGGCATTTTGGCTTCAAAAATTGCTTCAAGTAGAGTAAGGGAGAAGTTGTTAATTTCGTAAAAAAACGTAGTTTTTAAACGAACTCATAATCACCAAAAGTCTGTAAGACCTCATCAAAAGCAGCGAAAACAGATTCCGAATCGTCGCTGGTTACCATTTTCATTCTATATTCCTTAAAGTTTGGAATACCCTTAAAGTAATTAGTGTAATGTCTTCTTGTTTCAAAAACGCCTAAAATTTCACCTTTCCAAGCAATTGCCATTTCTAAGTGTCTTCGCGCTGCTTCAACTCTTTCTATCATTGTTGGTGGATCTCGGTGTTCGCCTGTTTCAAAATAATGTTTTACTTCTTTGAAAAACCAAGGATAACCTATACTTGCCCTACCAATCATTGCACCGTCCAGACCATATTCATCCCTCATAATCATAGCTTTTTCAGGGGTATCTACGTCGCCATTTCCGAAAACTGGAATGTGCATTCGCTGGTTATTCTTAACAGCAGCAATTTGTGTCCAGTCCGCGTCACCTTTATACATTTGTGCTCTTGTACGGCCGTGTATAGAAATTGCTTTACAGCCAACATCTTGGAGTCTCTCCGCAACTTCAACAATTTTTATTGAATTTTCATCCCAACCCAATCTTGTTTTTACGGTAATTGGTAATTTGGTGTGTTTTGCCATTGCTTCGGTAAGAGAAACCATTAAATCTATATCTTTCAAAATACCTGCGCCAGCACCTTTGCTTACTACTTTTTTTACTGGACAGCCAAAGTTAATGTCGATTATATCTGGGCCGCTAGCTTCAACAATTTCAACACTTTTAAGCATACTATCTAGAACTGCCCCAAAAATTTGAATGCCAACCGGGCGTTCCTTTTCATAAATGTCAAGTTTCATTACGCTTTTTGCGGCATCACGAATTAGCCCTTCAGAAGAGATAAACTCAGTATAAACCACATCTGCCCCTTGCTCTTTGCAAAGTGCGCGAAAAGGTGGGTCACTTACATCCTCCATCGGCGCTAAAAGTAGCGGGAAGGTTCCAACATCAATATTTCCAATTTTTGCCATAATTCAGCAAAATTAGTGATTTTTTAATTGCGGGAATAGTAAATGAATATTAGCTGCCTAATCTTTCACCTTCATCTGTTGTGGTAGATTTTTTATTATCGCGCAATCTAAAGTTTCCGAAATTGTATTTAAAGCCTATTCTAAATAATTGAGATTCGGTCATTGGAAAAAACGAATTATCTTGGTTCAAGTATTTTGAAGAAATATTAACATTATACGTATTAAAAACATCATCTACTCCCAAACTTAAGCTTGCTCTATCATTCCAAAGTGCTTTTCTGAAAGATAAAGATGTGTTTAAAAGATTTTTTAAACTTGTTGAGCCTATTATAAGATTGCTATAATACAGGGTTGTTAAATCTGCCGAAATAGACTTTTCTTTTGAAATGGTAAAACCGGTGTACAGTTCGCCATAAAATCCGTAGGTACTATTTTTTGCGGTAAGCTCGGGACTTTCTACTGCTAGAAATTCATTTTCCATGTAAAAAGTAGAAGTTAAAAAGCTTACGTATAACCAATTTGTAATTGAAGAAGCATACATCATATCCAAGCTATACTGCTTAAAATCTTCTAAATTAGAATTTACTTGTCGCAACGTTTTTGTTTCATTATTTTGAAATAGCAAAATGTTTAATGCATTTTCCTGTTGTTGATATATAAGCTCTACGAAAAATTTGTTGGCATAATTATAACTTGCCGTTACTTTATTGTCGAAAGCAGGCAGAAGATTTGGATTACCAACACTAAAATTATTCTCGTTTATAAAATAGCGGAACGGATTAAGACTTTCAAATCGAGGGCGCTGTAAAGAACGTTTGTAGGCTAAGCCAAAACCATTATTATCGTTTGCTTGGTAAGAAATTAACGTAGTAGGAAATAATTTGAAATAATGCTGCGTGTTTATTTCACCCAAACTATTGGAAATACCTTCAATATCTGTCTGTTCTACACGTAAACCTGCTGTAAGGCTCCATTTTTCCCAACTCTTTTCGAAATTAAAATAGCCTGCGTATATTAATTCTTTATAAGTAAAGTTATCTGATAATGCTTCAATTTTATTAACACCATTGTCTTGGGTGTCAAAATAACTTAAACCTGTTTTAGTGTAAATGTTTGAATACTTTAGCCCTGTTTGCAACGTTCCGCCAAACATATTATTTTCTAAATCTATATTTGAAGTAAATAGGTTTGAATCCTGAAATGAATTTGTAAAGAAGCTTATGTTTTGAAGAAAAGTATTGTTCGGTAGAAAATAATTTGAAGCTAGGTTTTGAAATTGATCATTTTTATAATTTATGTAATTTGACTGTATCGAAAGTTTAGAGCCCTTTTCATTCAGTTTTAATTCATATACGCCATTAAAGGATAAATTATGCTTATCCGATTCTAAATTACTCTTCGTTTTTTGGATAGAATCCAGAACAAGTTGCGGGTTGAAGAATTCGGTTTCTTGATAATTGCCAAAGGTCCTGTTTGGCACAAGTAATATATTTGTACTCAAACTTAGCGTACTTTTTGGGCTGATTGTTATGTCTGCAAAAGCATTGGCTTGGTGCGCCCTACTTTCAGTAACTCTCGTAAAGTCGCCTGTCCAAATAGAATTGGTACTGCCATCAGGCTCAAAAAAACGTATAAAATTTAAATCGTTCTTGTTTTCTTTTCTTGGACTAAAACTGTAGCTTCCGTAAATGTTAAGCCAATTGTTTTTGTAAAAGTGTGATGTTCCAAATTGATATTTTGGGAAAATTGCTTGTTCGTATGTTGCACTTATATTTCCTTTATAACCTGCGGCAATTGCCTTGCTGGTGATAATATTAAGTGCGGTGCCAGCCTCTGCGTCGTATTTTGCTGACGGCTCTGTTATAACCTCAATAGATTTTATAATGCCAGCATCCACATTTTGAAAAAAGGTAATTATTTCAGATCGAGATAAATATGTGCGCTGTCCATTAATGTAGATAGTTGTAGGCCTATTTTTTACAGAAATTTGATCGCCCATAACTAAAACACCTGGCGTTCTTTTTAATAGCTCGTAGGTATTTCCAGTGGAAAGAGATGTATTTTCGACATTAAAAACGAGCTTACCAGCCGTTTTCCGAATACTCGGTTTTCTAACAATTATAGAAGTTTCATTAAGTTTTTCCGTAGCCGGCTGTAATGTAATTGTACCAAAATCATAATCTTTCAATAATGTAATTGGTTGCGAGAAATCTTTACATCCTAAATAGCTTATATTTAGGATAAATTTTCCCGTTTCTAGTTGGTTGAAAGAAAATTTTCCGTCTTCAGTTGTTGAAAATCCCTTTACTGGAATTTCTTTTTCTTCTTCATAAAGTAAAACATTTGCAAAAGATATTGGATTACCGTCTACATCTACTAAAATCCCGGAAATAGTTAGGTTTTGCCCGATCGAAATAAAACAAGTGCAGAATATATATAATATAATAAATAATAAACTCCTCATATATAGGGGATTATGAATAGGCCAACAAGCCAATTGGTTTGTAAAGCGGCTTTATTATTGGGGAGCAAACAGCTACCAAAGGTGCAAAAAAAAAATAATATCTCAGGGATTTAATCAAATTTATTCGATTAATGGCACATATCGAAAATCATACAGATTAAGCTATATTTGCACATAAAACGGGCAAGGCGCTAAGAGTATGAAGAATATTAGGAATTTTTGCATTATTGCACATATCGATCACGGTAAAAGTACCTTGGCAGATAGATTGTTGGATGCTACAGGATCGGTAACGAGTCGTGAAAAACAAGACCAGCTATTGGATAGTATGGATTTGGAGCGTGAGCGAGGCATTACAATTAAAAGCCACGCCATACAAATGGATTATACTTATAATGGCGAACAATATATTCTTAATTTAATTGACACTCCGGGCCACGTAGATTTTTCATATGAAGTTTCTAGATCAATCGCAGCTTGCGAAGGAGCTTTATTAATTGTTGACGCTGCGCAAAGTATTCAGGCACAAACTATTTCTAACCTTTATTTAGCGTTGGAAAATGATCTTGAGATTATTCCCGTTTTAAATAAAGTAGATCTTCCATCGGCTAATATTGAAGAAGTAACGGACGATGTTGTAGATCTTTTGGGTTGCAAACCTGAAGAAATTATTTTGGCAAGCGCAAAAACTGGAGTTGGGATTGAAGAAATTTTGAAAGCCGTTATAGAGCGCGTTCCGCCACCAAAAGGAGATCCAAACCAATCATTACAAGCTTTAATCTTTGATAGTGTTTATAACCCATTTCGTGGTGTTGAAACTTATTTTAGAGTTTTGAACGGCGAAATTAGAAAAGGGCAGCAAATTCAATTTATGGCAACTGGCAAAAACTATTATGCAGATGAAGTTGGCACGCTTAAACTGAAACAAGTGCCTAAAGATGTTGTAAGAACTGGCGATGTTGGTTATATAATTACTGGAATAAAAGAGGCAAAAGAAGTAAAAGTTGGTGATACTATTACAGATGCAAAAAGCCCAACAACCAATATGATTGAAGGTTTTGAAGATGTAAAACCTATGGTATTTGCCGGAATTTATCCTGTAGATACAGAAGATTATGAAGAGCTTAGAAACTCTATGGAAAAGCTTCAACTAAATGATGCTTCGTTGGTTTTTCAACCTGAAAGTTCAGCAGCATTAGGTTTCGGGTTTCGATGTGGATTTTTAGGAATGTTGCACTTAGAGATTATACAAGAAAGGTTGGAGCGCGAGTTTGATATGACAGTTATAACAACGGTGCCAAACGTTTCATACCACGCATACACAAACAAAAATCCGGATGATATAATTTTAGTTAATAATCCAAGCGATTTGCCAGAACCTTCTTCTTTAAACAGGGTTGAAGAACCGTATATAAAAGCTACAATAATTACAAAAAGTGATTTTGTTGGTTCCGTAATGTCCCTTTGTATAGAAAAGCGAGGTGAAATTACTAATCAAACCTATCTAACGACTGAACGTGTTGAGCTTAGTTTTGATATGCCTTTGGCCGAAATTGTATTCGATTTTTACGACAGGCTAAAAACTGTAAGTAAAGGTTATGCGTCTTTCGATTATCACCCAATTGGTATGCGCGTTTCTAAACTAGCGAAAGTCGATATTTTACTGAATGGAAATATTGTTGATGCACTTTCCGCATTACTTCACCAAGATAACGCATATGATATAGGTAAGAAAATTTGTGAAAAGTTAAGACAACTTATCCCGAGGCAACAGTTTGATATTCCAATTCAAGCCGCTATTGGTGCAAAAGTAATTTCTCGTGAAACCGTAAAAGCACTTCGAAAAGATGTTACCGCAAAATGTTACGGTGGCGATATTTCCCGTAAACGTAAGTTGTTGGAAAAGCAGAAAAAAGGTAAAAAACGTATGCGTCAAGTAGGAAATGTTGAAATTCCACAAGAAGCGTTTATGGCAGTTTTAAAGTTAAATGATTAGGTATATTACGCTATTAAATGATTTCAGAATTGAATTCTAAAATCATTGTTTACGTTAAAATAAATTATCATACTTTTAAAATTCTATTCTCAAAATAAATTTTAAAACGTTAATCTATAAAAAAGAAATCTAGTGGTCTTCAAAGATTTTTTAAAAGGATTTGGAATTATTGCCATTATAATTTCATTACTTCCACTATTACCGGTTGATTTTTGGTGGATAAGGATGTTCGATTTTCCGCACATACAATTAACGGCTATTACCTTCACAGCAATAATTGCTTATTTTTTAGAATTCGATAAAAAAGATAGAAAGGACTATTTTTTTACCGTGCTTCTTACGGTTTGTTTTATATATCAATTTTCCAAACTAGCGCCTTATACTTTTTTTTACGAAAAAGAGGTGAATAATGCTACATTAACAGATACTAAAAATCGTGTAAAATTATTGACGGCTAACGTTCTGCAGAAAAATGAACAGGATAAAGAATTAATAAAAATAATTAAAGATTTAAATCCTGATATACTCATTTTTACAGAAGCTAACCAAAGATGGCAGAATGCCATAACAAGCAATATTTCTACAGAATACAAATACAAGGTCGAAATGCCTTTGGAAAACACCTACGGGATTTTAATGTATTCAAAATTTGAGCTTATCGAGCCACAAGTCAAATTTATGGTAACAGATACAATACCATCCATACATACAAAGTTCAAAATGTCTTCAGGTGAAGTTGCGCAGCTTTATGCTGTGCATCCAACACCTCCAATGCCACAGGAAAATCCGCTGTCAACAGATAGAGATGCAGAGCTAATGTTAACGGTTGAGCTTGCAAGAAAATCTATTTTACCTGTAATTGTAATTGGGGATTTTAACGACGTTGCTTGGTCGCCCATTACAGAGTTGTTTCAACGTACAAGCGAATTATTGGACATTAGAGTAGGCCGTGGCTTATATAACACTTTTAATGCTGATAGTTACTTCCTCCGCTGGCCATTGGATCATATATACGTATCGCCTGAATTTCGGGTTGCAGATATTTTAAATTGTGACAATATAAATTCAGATCACTTTCCGTATTATACTGAATTATATTTTGAGCCGAAAGGAGCAAAAGAGCAGTTGCCTGAACCCGCAAGTAAAGAAGACTTAAAAGAGGCTAAACGCGAAATAAAGAAGCTTAAAAACAAGCAATAAGCTCACTAAAAATTGTTTTTTGATTAAATAGAAAATTTTAAGATACTGAAAAAAATTACCTTTCAAAATATTGAAAATATTGAAGCTTTTTTAGGGTATATCAGTTTCCGCAACTAGCACCTACAGTTTGAAGGCTTGCTAAGTATTCTTCATAAGAAACTCCTGTATTTTGTCCATTAACTGATGCGCTCCCGTTCGGCTCTTCACAAACCTGAAAATCTGGTGTCTGTTCTTGAGTACAGGTAGTACACGAGCGAGAATCATCTTCTCCACACGAAAATAGTACGGATAATAAAAAGAATAAGATGACAAGATGATTTCGCATAGTTTACTTAAAGCTTAGAAGCAATTAACGTATTTTTCAATTAATTATTCTCTATTTTTTTAACCTTTTCCTCATCTAGGGTAGCCGTTGCTAAATCTTCGAAATCCATTGGTTTTCCTAAATACACCAAAAAACTTCCTGCTTGAACTTCCAGGTCGTTCGGGTCTATAATTAAGTCTAGATGACCTTCAGGATGCTTTAAGAATAAAGGAATAGCATCTTTAGTCTCCTCAAAAATGGAATATAAACGTATAAATTTATCGTTACTGTCTACTTGTATTTCCTGAATTGATGGAAATTGCTGCACTACAGTTACAAAACTTGAATAATCATGAGAATACGAAAACAATTCTTTAGATGGAATTTGGTCTTTGCTTAAAAACTCATCTCTATTCATTAATCTATATGTTCCATTTTCGCCAAATGTAGTGCTATAGCGATTTATGGACTGTTTATTTATTTCATCGCTACCCGTAAGCGCCAATAAAATACCAACATCACTTAATTCAATATTATCGGAAAGGTCATCACTATAAATATTGGCATTAACCGCTTCTAACCCAATTTCTTTCGCTTTTACAATATTCATACGGTTGCTATCAATTAGAACAACATGCCTATTGTTTTTCTGTAGATAAGACGCTATAAGCCTGGAAACTTTTGATGCGCCAACAATCATAATACCTTCAGATTTCTTGAGAAAAACTCCTACAATACGTGCAAATAATCGTGCTGTTGTGGCATTCAATAATACTGTTACAAGTACAACTGCAAATACTAATGGGGTAATATATTCAGCACCTGGTTCTCCTTTTAACACCAGCTTTGTGCCAAAAAGGGATGCTATACCAGCAGCTACAATACCGCGCGGACCCACCCAACTTATAAAAAGCTTTTCATTTGTTTGTAATGACGATTTATAGGTGCTAAGAAATACTCCTATTGGCCGTAATATGAAGATTATTATTGCCATTAATATAGCCGTTTTCCAGTTGTAAACTAGAAGCAAATCTTCAATACTAATATTGGCGGCAAGTAGAATAAATAGGATAGAAATTAAAAGAACACTGAGAGATTCTTTAAAATACAGCAGTTCCTTTAAGCTCGGTAAATCACTATTTCCTAAAAACATTCCCATTACTACAACTGATAATAAACCAGATTCGTGCGCAAATACATCACTTTCAACAAATATTAGTAGCACTACAGAAAGTGAAACAACATTTAATAAATAGTGTGGGATCAACTTCTTTTTTATAGCAAAATACAAAGCGTAACCACCAGAAATGCCAAATGCAAAGCCTATTAATACAATTTTTCCGAATTCAATTAAAGCTTGTTTTGTATAACCGCTATCATCTTCAACGCTAATAAATTCAAAAACAAGAACTGCAACCAATGCGCCAATTGGATCAATTAAAATTCCCTCCCATTTAAGAACTGCCGAAACATCCTTTTTAAGTGGAATGTTCCGTAATATTGGCGAAATAACCGTTGGTCCTGTTACAATAATAAGCGCCGCAAATAAGAAAGATATTTTCCAACTTAGTCCAAAAACATAATATGCAGCAATTCCAGCGCCAATAAAGGTTATCGCAGATCCTAAACTAATAAGTTTTAAAATAACCGAACCTACCTTTTTTATTTCACCTCTTCTTAATGTAAGTCCGCCTTCAAAAAGAATAATACCTATTGCTAGGGACACAAAATAAAAAAGATTATCGCCAGGAAATAAACCCTTACCTTCTGTATAAATTGGCTGTATCCATTGCCCACCATCTTCAGATATTAAAGTTGAAATTGGACCAACAAATAATCCAATTAATATTAAGGGTAGTATTGCTGGAATTTTAAACTTCCATGCAACCCATTGGGCCAATATTCCTAAAATGATAATTCCGGCGAGTTCTAGCATATATTATATTTCAAGCAAATTAAAGTGTTTTGCCTATTTTGGATGAATTTCAATGTGTTAAAAATAGCATAATTAATTGACTCCTTCTTTACGAGCGACAAGGCTTTTAGTAATTTGCGTTTCATTTGTTATATTCTATGAATTTATATCCAATTGAAGCTGGTAATTTTAAACTTGATGGTGGAGCCATGTTCGGCGTTGTTCCAAAATCGTTATGGACAAAAACAAATCCAGCCGACAACAATAATATGATCGATATTGCTGCCCGTTGCCTCTTAATAGAAAACGGCGACAGACTTACCCTTATCGATACAGGTATGGGTAATAAGCAAAGCGAAAAATTTTTTGGTTATTATTTTCAATGGGGCGATTTTTCAATTGATAAATCATTAAAAAAACACGGGTTTTCAAGAAATGATATAACAGATGTTTTTATGACCCATTTACATTTTGACCACTGCGGCGGAAGTGTAGAGTGGAACAAAGAAGGTACGGGCTACCAACCTTCCTTTAAAAATGCAACCTTTTGGAGTAATAAAGACCATTGGCATTGGGCAACCCAGCCTAACAGACGTGAAAAAGCCTCCTTTTTGGAAGAAAATATTTTGCCGATGGAAAGAAGCGGGCAATTAAAATTTGTTGATAAGTCAACAACCGATTTTTCGTCTAAAAAAGAAATGGATTTTGACATTCTTTTTGTTGATGGCCATACAGACAAGCAAATGATTCCGCATTTAAAATATAAAGATAAAACTATTGTTTTTATGGCAGATTTGTTGCCAACAGCGGGCCATTTACCTTTACCTTTTGTAATGGGTTATGATACAAGGCCCTTATTAACATTGCCAGAAAAAGAGAAATTCCTAAAGCAAGCTGCAGATAATAATTACTATTTATTTTTAGAGCATGATGCCCACAACGAAATAATAACAGTTGAAAATACCGAAAAGGGCGTTCGGTTAAAAGAAACATTCAGCTGTAGCGAAATTTTTAACAATTAATATATTTATCAACAAATGAAAATTTTAAATCCTTCAATTTTATTGGCAAGTACTGCAATAATCTTAGCAAGTTGTGGTGGTTCTGCCCCAATTATTTCAACACCTATTGGCAATATAGACTCGCAACCATTAAAAATACAAACACTTACCGATGAGGAGCTAAAATCTTGGCCCTTGAAAGATTTAGTTACAGATACTATTCCTGGTATGAGTGTTGAAAAAGCCTACAACGAAATTATAAAAAACCGAAAAGGCGAAACGGTAATTGTAGGTGTAATTGATAGTGGTGTAGATATTGAACACGAAGATCTTAAAGATGTACTTTGGGTAAATAAAGGTGAAATTGCTGGAAACGGAAAAGATGATGATGGTAATGGTTATATAGATGATATACACGGTTGGAATTTTCTAGGTGATATTACTGGAGAAGCACTTGAATATGTCCGAATATTAAAAAAATTAAGCCCTAAGTTTGAAGGTAAAACTGAGTCTTCAATAAGTGCAGCAGATAGAGCTGACTATGCCCTTTACAACAAAGTAAAGGCAGAATATGACAAATCCTTTGGCGAAGCAACTTCAAATAAAGCAAGATATGAAGGTTTAATATCACAGGTTTCTTCAGCTCACGAGGCAATGACTAACAAATTTGGAAAAGCAGATTACACATCGGCCGACTTAAAAACAATTACAAATCCAACATCAACCGAGCAACAACAAATTGGAATGCTTACCCAGATGTTAGCTTCAGGGGAATCTATTCCAAATGTAATTGAGCAAATTCAGGGTGGAGTAAATTATTTTACTAATCAGCTAAAATATAACTTGAATATGTCTGAAGATTTCAGAAGTGTTCTTGGAGATAATCGTGATGATATAAATGATAAGGTTTATGGAGACAATAATGTTTCCGGTCCAGATCCAACAAGAGAAAATGTATTACACGGTACACACGTAGCTGGTATAATTGCAGCAAAACGTGGAAATGGCATTGGAATGGATGGTGTAGCAAATAACGTTCAAATACTTACCGTTCGCGCTGTACCAGATGGAGATGAAGATGATAAAGACATCGCTCTAGGTATTCGTTATGCGGTTGATAATGGGGCGAAAGTTTTGAATACCAGTTTTGGAAAATATTATTCAACTAATCCGGAATGGGTTTGGGACGCATTAAAATATGCAGCTTCAAAAGATGTTTTAATTGTAAATGCGGCAGGTAATGAAGGCGAAGATTTAGATTTAATTCAAGTATATCCAAACGATCAAACGGTTGAAAACCCAACTGAGGTAAGCGACAGTTTTATAACAATTGGAGCATTAAATTATGAATATGGTGGAGAGTTGGTTGCTAACTTTTCAAATTATGGTAAAAGTAATGTAGACGCCTTTGCGCCAGGTGTAAAAATTTGGGCAACAACACCATTAAATACATATAAGTTTTTGCAAGGAACATCTATGGCGTCCCCAGAAGTTGCAGGTGTTGCCGCAATTATTCGCTCATATTATCCGAAACTTTCGGCAAAGCAGGTAAAGCAAATTTTAATGGATAGTGGTTTATCTTCAAGCACTGCTGTTGTTTTAGGCGGAGATCCTTCAAATACAAAACCATTCAGTACCATTTCAAAGTCTGGTAAAATGGTAAATCTTTATAACGCCTTGATAATGGCAGAAAAAATGTCTAAATAATGAAATATAGTCTCAGCAGTTTTCTTCTTTTAATTTGTGTATTTTCCACATTTGCACAAGGCAACACTTCATATTGGCAACAAAAAGTTGACTATAAGATGAATGTTGATATGAATGTAAAAAACTATCAATTAAAAGGAAATCAAGATTTAACGTATACAAACAATTCACCCGATACATTAAATCGCGTTTATTATCATCTATTTTTTAATGCCTTTCAACCAGGAAGCGAAATGGATGTACGTTCCAGATCGATCTCTGATCCAGACGGCCGTGTTGGCGACCGTATTTCAAAACTAACACCAACTGAGATTGGCTACACAAAACCAACATTGTTTACACAAGATGGTGAAAAAGCCAAGTTTAGTGTTACTGGAACCGTTATGGTTGTTGAATTAAACAAGCCAATTTTACCTGGCCAATCCACTAATTTTAAAATGGAATGGGATGGTCAAGTTCCCGTACAAGTAAGAAGAAGCGGACGAAACAGTAGTGAAGGTGTAGCGTTATCTATGACGCAATGGTACCCGAAATTAGCAGAATATGATTTTCAAGGCTGGCACGCTGACCCATATATAGCACGTGAGTTTTACGGCGTTTGGGGCGATTTTGATGTTAGAATAACGATAGATGCCGACTACACAATTGGTGGCACTGGCTATCTTCAAAACCCAGCAGAAATAGGCCACGGCTACGAAATGGAAAACCAAAAAACAATGAAACCTAAAAATGGCAAATTTACTTGGCATTTTAAGGCGCCAAATGTACACGATTTTAGTTGGGCAGCAGACAAAGATTATATTCACGATATTGTTCAAGGACCAAATGGCGTAAGACTTCATTTTTTGTATAAAGACAAGCCAGAGATTAAAGAAAATTGGAAAAATCTTCAGCAGAAGACGTCCGAATTAATGCAATACTTTAATGAAAATATTGGAGAATATCCTTATGAGCAGTATTCGGTAATTCAAGGTGGTGATGGCGGAATGGAGTATGCAATGAGCACACTAATTACTGGTGAACGTAAATTTGAAAGTTTAGTTGGCGTAACAGCACATGAAATGGCACACAGCTGGTTTCAGTTTTTGCTGGCAACTAACGAAAGTAAGCACGAATGGATGGATGAAGGGTTTACGTCATATATAAGCGACGAAGCTTTTAATGAAGTTATGGGAAATAAAAATTCAAATCCACATTCAGGAAGTTATCGAGGCTATATAAATCTTGCAAAAAGCGGAAAAGAACAACCCCCAACAACCCACAGCGATAGGTACGCAAGTAACCGTGTTTACGGTACAATTGCTTATAGCAAAGGCGCAGTTTTCTTAGCGCAATTGGGCTATATAATTGGGCAAGAAAATTTAAATAAAACGATAAAAAGATATTTTGCTGAATGGGCTTTTAAACACCCAACTCCGAATGATTTTATAAGAGTAGCAGAAAAAGTTTCAGGTTTTGAGTTAGATTGGTATTTAACCGATTTTATGCAAACTACAAACCAGATTGATTACGCTATTAAAGATGTGACTACCACTAATACAAACACAAAAATTACTTTAGAAAGAAAAGGTTTAATGCCAATGCCAATAGACCTTTACGTAACGTACGAAGACGGAACACAAGAAGCTTTTTACATTCCTTTACGGATGACGTACGCTGAAAAAGAAAACCCGTTTTCAGAAATGAAAAGAACGGTTTTAGAAAATTGGCCTTGGGCTTTTCCAACGTACGAGTTTCAAATAGAAAACAACAGGAAAATTACCGCAATGACAATTGATGTCTCAAAAAGAATGGCAGATGTTGATGATGGTAACAACAGCTGGAAAGCGGAATAGGTATAGTTTTACAGATATTTAAGAATGGGCAATCAAAACACTGGTTGCCCTTTTCTTTGGAATTGAAAGTTTAAATCATTTCCCTAATTTTACCCAATGAGTCAAAATTTCCCAAAAAGCGAAAATCTTAAAAGCGAAAAAGCTATCCAAGCATTATTTTCAAAGGGAAAATCATTCAATAAATACCCGATTAAACTTATCTATATAATTTCAGCAGAAAAGGAGAAAACGCAAGCTTCTTTTAGCGTTCCAAAGCGGAATTTTAAAAAAGCTGTAGACAGAAATCGCGTTAAAAGGCAGTTACGGGAAGCTTATCGCCTTCAAAAACATTTACTTGAAGAAAAGGATGGAAAGAAATTTGCCTTTATGTTCTTATATCTTAGCAAAGAACTTCCTCAATATGTTCAGCTTGAAAAAGCAATGGGCAAACTGCTTAAACAACTTACAGATGAGAACATTTAGTCTTATTTAGCTGTTGTCTTAATCAGCTATATTGTTAAGCGGTGAAGGAATAAATAATTTTAAATACTCAATCGTCACTTTTAGGTTGCCCTCAACATAACTATTCAGTATCTTGAAATCCTATTAAAATTGAAAACCATGAAGTTGAAAAAACGCATCATTATCCCAATTCTAGCTCTAGGAATTTTTGTTTCCACAGTAAGTTTTAGAAGTGATTTTTTTGAAATTGCCAAGCAAATTGAAATATTCACAACACTTTTTAAAGAACTGAATATGAATTATGTTGATGAGGTAACGCCAGCAACCTTAATGGACAAAGCTATAAAAGGCGTGCTTGAAGATTTAGATCCATACACTGTTTATTGGAATGAGCAACAAATTGAAGACGCCCGAATTAATAACAGCGGTGTTTATACAGGCATTGGCGCAAACGTTAGCACAAAAGATAAGAAGATTATTATTGTTGAACCTTTTAAAGGTAATCCTGCAGATAAAGCTGGATTAAAAGCTGGGGACCAACTTATAAAAATTGGAGACATAAACGTTGCCAATTTTGATGATGATGCGAGCGAACTCTTAAAAGGCGCTCCAGGCTCTAAAGTTCAACTTACCTATTTGCGACAAGGCAAAACCGAAACAACAACGTTAACGAGAGATGCTATAGAAATTGGGGCTGTCCCATTTTATGAACTAATAGATAATACTATTGGTTATATCGTACTTTCAAAATTTAATCGTAATACAACACAAGAAACAAAAGCTGCGCTGGAAGATTTAAAAAAACAAGGCGCAACCAAAATTGTATTGGATTTACGTGGAAATCCGGGCGGATTATTAAATGAAGCCATAAATATAGTAAATCTCTTTGTGCCGAAAGGAGAAGTAATAACAACTACAAAGTCATCTATTGAAAAATATAACCAAACATATAGAACTAGCTCTGAACCGGTAGACACAGAAATTCCGTTAGTTGTCTTGGTAAACGGACGGAGTGCTTCGGCAAGTGAGATTGTTTCGGGAGGTTTGCAAGATTTAGATCGTGCTGTTATTATTGGTGCCCGTAGTTTTGGAAAAGGACTTGTACAGCGCCCCAAAAAGCTTACATATGGCACCCAATTAAAAGTCACAATTTCTCGATATTACACGCCAAGTGGTCGTTGTATACAGGCATTAGACTATTGGCATCGTGATGAAAATGGCGATCCAGTTAGAAAAGATGCTAAAGAATACAATGAATTTAAAACAAAAGGTGGCAGAACCGTTTATGACGGTGGAGGGATTTTACCAGACGTTGAAGTTGCCTCAGCAGCATTCAGCCCTATTACTACAGCACTTTTAAAGGATAATGCAATATTCGATTATGCAACAAAATACTATTACAGCCATCAAATAACCAATATGCAAGAGTTTAAATTCAGTGAAGCCGATTTTCAAGATTTCTTGGCTTTTTTGAAACAAACTAATTTCGACTATAAAACGGAAACGGAAACCAAATTTGCTGAAGCATTAAGAGCCGCAGAAAATGATGATCTTAAAAAAGAAATAGATACTACTTACGGGCAATTAATGGCCGCTATAAATAAAGCAAAAGACAACGCAATAGTTGAGAAAAAGGCTGAAATTATGAGTTTAATTTCTGATGAAATTTTGAAGCGCTATTTCTACAAAGAAGGTCTTTATGAATATCAAGTAAAACATAATCCGGAAATTCTTGAAGCTATTTCAGTTCTTAACAATGATAGTAGATATAAAAAGATTTTAAAACGCTAATTTTTTCTTGAAATAATACAATTGAAGAAATCTAAATTTAAAAGGGTTCTGCTTGTACTTTTCATTATTTCTATATTTCAATTACTATAATTTTCGATAGAATTTAAGATAGAAACTTCTGTAACTATGAAATGGAAATCAATCAATATTCGCTTTTCACCTTTATCTTTTTTATTCGAAATTTTTGCCTTTATTAATTTGATTTTCTATTTTTTTGTAAATAAGAAAAATAAGAAATTCAATTGAAAATATTTTCATATCATTTTGATTAACAAAACATTGGGGTATTTTTTAAATATTTCTTAGTATCTTACCTGCTATGGTACAGATAGATAAGCAAGAAAACACAGAAATTATTCAGCAATCGGTTACGTATTTAGAAAACCGAGGCTTTGAAAACATTAGGGCAGACATTGAAGGTTATGAAACGCCCAAGAGCTATCACAAAAAGGATAGCGAGATATCAATTACGCCAGATATCGTAGCAGATAGAGCTGGTATAAAGCATTATTTTGAAGTAAGTTTAAAATCCGCCGAGCCAAGACTTTTAAAAAGTAAATGGAAATTTTTGGATACCATAACAAGAATGCGCAATCAACGTTTTAAAATAATTACGCGTCGTGGACACTACAAATTTACAGAGGATATGATGAAAGACCTTAATCTAGAAAAAAATCTAATTAAGCTTTAAGCATAGCAATATGTGGAATTCCATCCTCTAAATATCTTTTTCCTATGGTTTTAAAACCGTGGGATTCATAAAACATTACCAAATACAATTGGGCCGATAATTTTATCGGTCCTTTTTCGTAATTGTTTTCAATAGCCAAAATAGTTTCTACCATTATTTTATGACCGTATCCAAGTTTACGGTAATTTTCACGAACAACTACTCGACCTATCGCAGCTTCTTCAAAATAAATTCCTGGTTTAAATGCACGAGTGTAAGCCACCAATATAGTGCCTTCCCAACAAAGTATATGTATTGCTTTAGCATCTTTACCGTCAATATCTTGATAAATACAATCTTGTTCCACCACAAAAACCTCACTTCTAAGTTGTAGTATTAAATACAACTCCGTAGTTGTAAGTTGTTCAAAGGTTTTGGTTTCAAAATACATAAATGACGATCTTAGTATGGAATAACTTTTCGGGCGGTAAAATTAGATAATTTGGTGTTATGTATTTAATTCAATTAAAAATTAAACTATTAATCCTGAACAATAATATCTTTTGGATCCTCTTTTTCATATTCCGGTTGGATATTAACGTGATTTATCCCGAAATCATGAAATAGGATTTCTTCAACCTTTTCAAGGATTTCGTCAAATTTTGATAACGTTATATCTTCATCAAAATCTATATGCGCTTCAAGATGGTTTTCTTGTTCGTTTAATTGCCAAATATGAATATGATGCATGTTTTTTATACCTTCAATTTCTTGAATTTTATTACGCATTTCTTCAAGATTAACATCATCTGGTGTAAAAAGCATCAATACTTTAAAACTGGTTTTTAATAAATCGTAACCCATTACCAAAAGATATAATGCAATAAGGACGGTAAGGACAGCATCTACCCAAAACCATCCTAGATATTTCATAAGTAAACCTCCAATTAATACTGCAATGCTGGCTGACATATCGGTTAATAAATGTAAATATGCCGAACGCATATTCATATTTTCCTTGGAATCTTTATGTAACAACAGAACACTGAAACCGTTGGCCACAATTCCTAGAATTGCCAACCAAATTACTAGATTACTTTCAATAGGTTGTGGATTAAAAAATCTAATTATGGACTCATAAATAAGATAAATAGCAACAATAAGTAGGGTTGAAGCATTTACAAAAGCAGCAATAATTTCGGCCCGTTTATATCCAAAAGTTTTCTCGAAAGAAGCAGATTTTTTTGAATACAAATCTGCAATGTAACTTACTATTAATGAAAGTACATCACTAAAGTTATGAAGTGCGTCACTCAACAAAGCTAAACTTCCGCTAAGCAAACCACCAACTACTTGGCTTGCCGTGATAATAATATTAAGAAAAATTGAAAGCAGTAGCTTACGCCCTTTTAAATTAGGGTGTGCGTGATCGTGCTTATTACTTTGGGAATGGTCGTGGCTGTGAGCCATTTTTTAATTTTCAAAAATAGTTAGCAAGAAATTTTATCTACGCGGTTTTGGTGTCTTCCGCCTTCAAACTTAGTTTCCAAAAAAGTTTTAACCATTGCTAAAGCTTGCTGTTTGCTAGTATAACGCGCTGGAATGCATAAAATATTAGCATCATTGTGTTGTCTTGCAAGTTCAGTTATTTCCGTAGTCCAACATAATGCAGCGCGAATTGCGTGATGTTTGTTTGCGGTCATTGCAACACCGTTTCCACTTCCGCATATTAATATTCCAAAGTCTGCTTTATCATTTTCTACGGCCTCAGCAACTGGGTGAACAAAATCAGGATAATCTACACTATCATTTTTATCTGTTCCAAAATTTTTAATTGTGTGTTTTTGTTCCTCTAGGTAGGAAATTATTTCATTCTTATATTCAGTACCTGCGTGATCGTTTCCAATTGCTATTTTCATAATCTAAATTTTGAGCAAAGATACTTGAAATTGATTTCTTTGTAACCTTATATAGACTTGAGAATCATCCTTTAAGTACATTAATAAAGAAATTTACAAATCAAAAAAAGATATTTCAATTAATTGAAATACAGTTAATTATAATTATTGGTTACATTCTCTTAACATTCCCTTATAATTTAGTTAACAAAGGTGTTCATAAATATAAAGTCAAAAAAGACAAATAAAATTGCGCTTTCTATTTGTTTTTACAATAAGAACAGATTAAACGATACAGCTAATTTTTAAGCGTGCAGTTGTTATTGAATTATCAATCCAAAAAAGATGCTTTTAAACATTATTACATAAATTAGTTATTCATTTTTAGCTGTTCAATAGGGTTATTAACATTTGTTAATTGCGTAACCTAAACTCCTTACTTTCAAATAAGCATTGATCTAACAAAGTGTTTATAACCTATCAACAAATACCGATAATTTAAATAGAATGTTTTTCTTCAAAAAGTTATGCTACATATTAACATACTATAATAACCGTCATTTTTTTATTTAAAATTTTAAAAAGAAATAATAATGAAACATGGTTTGTTAATAAGTGAAATTTAAAAAGAAATGGTGAAATTAAACAATGCGCAAATCGCCATCGTTTTCATTCTTCATGGAACTTAAAATAGCTTCAGCTTCTTCAATGTCATCAGTATGTACTTGAAGGCGGATTCCACCAAAGGCGTTGCTATGAAAAGGTAAAACGCTTACCATAGTTTCATTTAAAAAAACAAATCGAATATTTGCCTGTTGCAAGAGATGGCGAAGTACGGTATACTCCGCAGGGAAAGTAAAAATAGCAATTGTTTTAAAGTTTTGCATTGTAAGAGAATTAGTTACGTCCTTTAATTTTTTTATATACAAAAATAGTCACTAAAATCGGTATTTAAGGTACTAAATCTTTGCTAATAAGGTTAATGCATTTAGTAAATAAACTTACTTTTACCGCAATTAAATTAACTATGCCAAAAAATAAAATTAAAAACAAGAAAAATAATAATAACGGTCTTGAAGATGCTATTCTAAAAGTACTTAGAAAGAGCCATTCTGAGCCTATTAATTATAAACAGATAGGCGCTAAAATTGGAAAAGATGATGCAAGCAGCCGAAACCATATTACAAAAATTTTAAAAAGTTTACAGGGTAAAGGAACCATTCAAGAAATTGAAAGGGGTAAATATATTCTTGCACCAAATAAAAATTCATATACTGGAAGAGTAGATATTGCTGGCCGCGGACAAGGTTACATTATAGTTGACGATCTTGAAGAAGATATTTTAGTAAAAAATAAAAATTTAAATAAAGCCTTAAACGGCGATATCGTTGAAGTTTACGTTTTCAAAAGAAAAAAAGGTGGCAAAACTGAAGGTGAAGTAACCGAAATTTTACAACGCAAGCGGACGGATTTTGTTGGAGTAATTACAGTTCACGAAAATTTTGCTTTTGTAGAATGTAGCGATTATAAGATGTACACGGATATATTTGTTCCAAAAAGTAATATAAACGGCGCAAAATCTGGAGAAAAAGTACTGGTCAAAATGGAAGCTTGGGAAGACAAATCGGAATCGCCTTTAGGTAGTGTGATTAAGGTTTTAGGAATGCCAGGCGAGCATAATACTGAAATTCATTCAATCTTAGCGCAATATGGTTTACCGTATGAATTTCCCGAGGAAATAGAAGCCTTCGCTAATAAAATTGACACATCAATCCAACCTGAAGAAATAAAAAAACGTCGGGATATGCGTAAAGATTTAACCTTTACGATAGATCCAAAAGACGCAAAAGATTTTGATGATGCACTTTCATTCACCGTTTTAGAAAGTGGAAATTTTGAAATTGGTGTTCACATTGCAGACGTTTCACACTATCTATTAACAGGAACACCCTTAGATGATGAAGCTTACGAGCGTGCATCAAGTGTTTATTTAGTAGACAGAGTTGTACCTATGTTGCCAGAAATTTTAAGTAATGGTGCATGTTCACTACGACCAAATGAAGAAAAATATACGTTTTCGGCTGTTTTTGAAGTGAATAAAAAAGCAGAAGTCATAAATCAATGGTTCGGAAAAACCGTTACATACAGTGATGCAAGATTTGCGTATGAAGAAGCGCAACATATTATTGAGCTAAATACTAATTTTTGCTCAGGTGATAAAGTTGAAAAGGATAATTTAAATATTCCTTCTGAAATTTCTATAACAGATAAAGCCTATTCGGTAAAGCCAGAAATAGCAGCAGCAATCCTTGAAATGAACAGGCTTGCAGTTATGATGCGCCAAAAACGTATGAGAGATGGAGCTATTTCATTTGATAAAGTTGAAGTGAAATTCATTTTAGACGAAAACGCAAATCCAGAAGGCGTTTATTTCAAAGAAAGTAAAGATGCTAATAAACTTATTGAAGAGTTTATGTTGTTGGCAAATAGAAGCGTAGCTGAATTTATTGGAAAACAAGACCCAAAGAAAACTTTTGTTTACAGAGTTCACGATGAGCCAGATGATGAAAAAATTGCCGCTTTGGAAAATATTATCAAGCGCTTTGGATACTCACTCAATACAAAAGATAAAAAATCAACAGCCAATTCATTAAACAAGCTTTTAAAAGATGTAAATGGTAGAAAAGAGCAAAATATGATAGATACCTTGGCTATAAGAACAATGAGCAAAGCAGTCTACACAACAAATAACATTGGCCATTATGGTTTAGCTTTTGACTATTATACACATTTTACGTCTCCAATTAGGCGTTATCCAGATGTTATGGTACACCGATTATTACAACGCTACCTTGACGATGCAAAAAGTGCAAGTGAGGAAACGTATGAAGAAAAATGCCGGCATAGTAGCGACATGGAAAACCTTGCAGCAAATGCCGAGCGCGATAGTGTAAAATATATGCAGGTTAAATATATGTTGGACCACGAGGATGAAGAGTTTTTAGGTGTAATTAGCGGTGTAACTGAATGGGGAATTTATGTTGAAATAATGATCAATAAATGCGAAGGAATGGTTCGATTACAGGATATGCGTGATGATAGATACGATTTTATTCAAGCTGAATACGCTGTTGTTGGTCAAAAGACAGGAAATACATTTGTTTTAGGAGATGAAGTTTATGTAAAAGTAAAAAATGCCGATTTGGTAAAAAAACATTTAGATTTTACAATGCTGGGCAAGCGAGAAGAAGGCAATAAAAATCCAAAAAAGCAAGCGGTTAAATCGTAATTCAAAATTAAAATCATGAAAAGAATAGCAACATTAGTAGCGATTATTTTTTGTACAACAATGACTTTTTCTCAAAGAGACATTACAAAAAAAACCGGTAATTTCTCTGAAATTAAAGTTTTCGATTTAATTACAGTCAACCTTATTAAATCTGATGAAACCCGAGTAGTTGTAAGGGGCGAAAACCCTGAAAGTGTACAAATTGTTGAAGATGGCAACATACTAAAAGTTAGGATGATTCTTGAAGAGTCTTTTGATGGCAACAAAACATTTGTAGATGTTTATTACAAAAGCCTACAGGTTCTAGATGCAAATGAAGGTTCGCTAATTGTTTCCAATGAAACAATTAATACATCCAATTTAGAAGTGCGTTCTCAAGAGGGCGGAAAAATTGATGTCGTTGTAAATGCTACAAGATTAGATATTAAAGCAGTAAGCGGAGGTATTGTAAACTTAAGTGGTAAAGCAGACGCACAAAATATTTCAATAAATAGTGGGGGTATTTATGAAGGTAAAGAATTATATACTAAAATTACTACAGTTTCTGTAACTGCAGGTGGCTCAGCAGATGTCTACTCAACCGAATTGTGTGACGCAAAAGTAACTGCAGGCGGTAATGTAACAATTTACGGAAATCCAGCAGACATTAAACGAAAAAGATTTGCCGGCGGAAAAATTAAAGTTAAGAACTAAATAAATTTCCAATAGCACATCAAAATTAAATGATTTCGTATTTTTACGAATCTATGTTAGATGGCTTACCCTATGCTGCTTTTTATGGTTTCCTACTCGCTTTTGCAGTTGGCCCCGTATTTTTTACATTAATTGAAACTGCCATAAATAAAGGCTTTAAAGCTGCTTTATTTTTTGATTTAGGAGCAATGTTTGCAGATCTTGTTTTTATAATCATTGCCTACTACAGTACTACAAGAATTCTCGAAAACTTAAAACATGATCCAGCACTTCTAATTTTTGGAGGAGTTGTTTTAATGGCTTATGGTGTTATTTCTTACATACGCACTATAAAATCTGTCTTTAGAATAGTTCGCGAACATTATGCAGTAAAAGTAAAAAAGAATTTAGGGAGCCTTTTTCTAAAAGGCTTTTTACTAAACTTCGTAAACTTCGGGGTACTTGCGGGTTGGATAGGTACCATAATAATGGCAAATGCATTAACTACCACAGAAAATGGTCCTATCTATTTTTTATTGACCGTTTTGGTAACCTTTTTCTTGGTAGATTTACTTAAAATATCCTTAGCTAAAAAGCTTAAAAGTAAAATGACACCACGCTTTACTTTTCGCACTAAAAAATGGGTAAGTATTTTTATATTTGGTTTTGGTGTTATCCTTTTATTTCAGGGAATTTTTCCTTCTGAAATGCAAAAAGGACTCAATAAAATACCAGACAATTCCCCAACGCCGCTAGAGCAAGTAAACCCGCCTATAGATGAATCTTTGAATTCAGAGAATTAGTCAAATATTATTTAATAAATAGAATAAAAAAAACCCCAACAGTGTTGAGGTTTTTTTGAGGTATCGAGCGGATTCGAACCGCTGTAGCAGCTTTTGCAGAGCTGAGCCTAGCCACTCGGCCACGATACCAGTTTATTTCAAATAAAGAATAAACAACAAGTGTTATCCTGTCTTTTGAGTGCGCAAATATAAAATATTAACTTCGGTATAAAAATACAAAAGTTAAAAAACTGAAAATCTTACTGAATTTAAACATTACCTAGCATCAACAAATTTATTCGAAACTGCCACTGATTTTAAAAAATCTTTTAACTAAGCTAGAAAGGAGCAACCATTGTTACACTAACTTCAGCAACATCTCCGCCAATTGGTGGATTTATTTTTGCAACAGTAACCCGTGCTTCTAAAATATCCTGATTTGCCTTTTCAAAAATTTCATCCAAAATTCGTTGTGCAACGTGCTCTAATAATTTAGATCTAATTGCCATTTGTTCTTTAACAATAGCGTGCAACATCACATAATCCAAAGTATCCTCCAAATCATCGGAAATAGCCGCTTGGTGTAGGTTTGTCTTCACATTTAAATTTACAACATAATCCGATCCTATTTTTTCCTCCTCTTCCAAACAGCCGTGAAAGGCGTATATTTTTATGTCTTTTAAATGAATTGAGCTCATACTTTCGGTTTTAAACAAATATAATAATTACTTAGGCTTGTTTAACTATACCTCAAAAGTTTTAAGTTGGTATCTTTGTAATCAAACACCTTTTTACAATGAATGAAGAAAAAGAACCGCTAAATTTTATAGAGCAAATTATTGAAGCCGATTTAGCTAAAGAATATACTAAAAACGACCTTCGTTTTAGATTCCCGCCAGAGCCAAATGGCTATTTGCACATAGGTCATGCATCTTCCATTTGTCTTAATTTTGGTTTAGGCGAAAAGTATAATGCCCCGGTAAATCTGCGTTTTGATGATACAAATCCAGCAAAAGAAGAACAAGAATTTGTTGATGCCATAAAAAAGGATGTTGAATGGTTGGGCTATACGTGGGCGGAGGAGCGCTATGCATCGGATTATTTTCAGCAATTATATGATTGGGCAGTTCAACTTATTAAAGATGGAAAAGCATTTGTAGATTCTCAAACTTCTGCTGAAATTGCCGAACAGAAGGGAACGCCAACTACGGATGGAAAAAATAGTCCTTTCAGAAACCGCTCGGTTGAAGAAAATTTGGACCTTTTCGAAAAAATGAAAAATGGAGAAGCGGCAGAAGGTGAGCATGTTTTAAGAGCTAAAATTGATATGGCTTCAACCAATATGCTAATGCGCGATCCTGTAATTTACCGAACGCTTCATAAATCACATCACCGTACGGGTAACGATTGGAAAATATACCCAATGTACGATTGGACACACGGCGAAAGCGATTATTTAGAGCAAGTTTCCCATTCATTTTGTACGTTAGAATTTTTACCTCACAGAGAATTATATGACTGGTTTTTAGATCAAGTTTATGATCCAAAAAAAATACGTCCAAAACAGCGTGAATTTGCACGTAGAAATTTAAGTCATACCTTGGTTAGCAAGCGTAAATTGGCCCAATTAGTAGCGGAAGGTGTCGTTACGGGTTGGGATGATCCTCGTATGCCAACTATTTCAGGATTGCGCCGCAGAGGTTATACAGCGGCTTCAATTCGCAATTTTGCAGAAAGTATTGGTGTTGGTAAACGTGATAATTTAATAGATGTTTCGCATTTGGAATTTATGGTGCGTGAAGATTTAAACAAAAATGCACCGCGCGTAATGGCAGTTCTTGACCCGGTGAAATTGATAATCACCAATTATCCTGAAGGTAAAGTTGAAATGCTTGAAGCCGAAAACAATCAGGAAGACGAAAGTGCTGGTTTTAGGGAAGTTCCTTTTTCTAGAGAATTATATATTGAAAGAGAAGACTTTAAAGAAGAAGCAAATAAGAAATTTTTTAGACTAAGCCTTGGTAAGGAGGTTCGATTAAAGAATGCTTATATAATCAAAGGAGAGAGTGTTGTAAAAGACAGTGAGGGAAATATAACCGAAATTCATTGCTCTTATGATACGGATAGTAGAAGCGGTAGCGGTTCTGAGGCTTCTCAAAGAAGAGTAAAAGGAACATTGCACTGGGTTTCCATTGAGCAATCAATCCCCGTAGAAGTTAGAATTTATGATAGACTCTTTACAGATCCTTCTCCAGATACACATAAGGATAAAGAGTTTATGGAATTTTTGAACCCGGAATCATTACAGGTAATTACCGCACAAGCTGAACCAAGTTTACAAAGTGCAAATGTTGGAGATATATTTCAATTTCAACGTTTGGGATATTTTGTTTTGGATAAGGACACCACATCTGAAAAATTAGTTTTTAATCGTACAGTAGGATTAAGGGATTCTTGGGCAAAAATCTCAGATTAATGTATTTGATTTAATATTTAACGTTTTTACTATTAATAGTTAGTAAAATATATCAAAAAGCAGCAATTTGTGATAATTTTATGTGTTGCAATTAGAGTATTAACCGGTTATTAACAATTGTATTTTAACGTTTGCCATACCTTTACAATAATACAACAAGAATAGTACTAACAACTTTAAACTAAATAAGATTATGGCCTCAAATACAGGACAAACACTAGTAGCAATTTTAGCAGGCGCAGCAATTGGCGCAGGTTTAGGTATTTTATATGCTCCAGAAAAAGGTACAGTTACCAGAAATAAAATTGGAAAAGAAGCGAAGAAAAAACAAAAGCAACTTAAAAAAAGTTACGCTGAGACTAAAAGCAACTTAACTGAAAAAGCACAGCACGCAAAAAGTAATTTTGAAATAAAATTCAATGAAACTCTATCTGCCGCTAGTTATAAAGCAGACGATATTATTGTAGCTATGGAAGAAAAATTAGAAGCTTTACGTGTGCAAAACGCTAAACTTCAAATTGATTCTAAAATAGATCAAGCTGCAGCAACAGTTAAAAAAGCGACTTCGTAAATATGGCATTTCAAGAACTAACAGATAATATACACAACGTAAGTCAAAAAGTTCAAGATTTTGTAACAAGTACGGCCGAGTTTTATAAACTTCGCCTATTTAAATCTGGAATGAAGGGAGCAATTTCCCTAGTTAATCTTCTGGTATTTGGAAGTATTTTTCTTTTCGTTCTTTTATTTTTCTCAATAGGGGCAGCTCTTTGGATTGGTATTGAATTAGAAAGCCCATATGCAGGTTTTTTAATCGTTGGCGCATTCTATGGTATCGCAACGCTATTTTTAGTAATTTTTGGAATGAAAATAATCGAAAGACGTTTGATTTTGAAGTTTTCTAAATTATTAATGGATGAGGATAACAACAGCGTTGATCCAAAAAGTATCGCAGAACAAGAGGTGTCTGATTTTGCAAATACAGTAACAACAGAACAAACCAGATGAAACAATACACAACTTTTGAAGAAATAGATCGAGATCTTAAATATTTAAAACTAAAGTCTAAAATAGATTTAGAAGAGGTTAAGCTTGGTTTTACTCATACAAAGGAAAGCTTTTCTGATTCATTTTCTCCAATTAACTTCGTTGCTAGTACAGCTGGTTCGATAATAAAAAAGGCTTTTATTCTTAAGATGGTTGAAAAAATTGTTGGAATAGCCACTGTAAAGAAAAAGGACATTAAAGAGAAATAGAAATTACAAGTAATAAAGAACCCGACTAAATTAATTTTTAGTCGGGTTTTTTTATTTTTTGAAATAGTTAATAGGTTAAGTCTTCTCCTTCTTCTGGCCTTTCGTGTTTTGGCCTATTTGTCTTTTTTCTAGGACCTATTCCTTGTTCAAGGTTTTTCTTTTTCATCTCTTCACCAATTTGATTGCTTGCTACAAAAGATGCTATCATATTGTTCAACATATCGCTACCTGCTTGTGGTGAATTTGGAAGTAATATTAAGTTAGTATTTGTAGCTTCTCCAATACTTTGTAGCGTATCATAATGTTGCGTTACAACAATTAATGCGGAAGCTTCTTGGGAGTTTATACCAACATTATTCAATACATCAACGCTTTCTTCCAATCCACGTGCAATTTCACGACGTTGGTCTGCTATACCCTGACCTTGTAAACGTTTACTTTCAGCTTCAGCGCGCGCTTTTGCAACAATTTTTATACGTTCTGCCTCAGCTTCAAATTCTGCCGCAACCTTTTCTCTTTCCGCAGCATTAATGCGGTTCATTGCTTCTTTTACCTGCACGTCTGGATCTATATCTGTTACCAACGTTTTAATAATATCATAACCATATTCACTCATTGCATCATTCAATTCTGCTTTTACTGCAATTGCAACGTCATCTTTACGCTCAAAAACGTCATCTAACTTCATTTTAGGCACTTCTGCACGTACAACATCGAATACGTATGAAGTAATTTGTTCGTGCGGATTTTGAAGCCTATAAAAAGCGTCATAAACCTTAACCTTTAAAACTTGAAATTGAACAGAAATTTTCAATCGCACAAAAACATCATCTTTTGTTTTTGTTTCAACAATTACATCTAGTTGTTGAATTCTTAAATTAATTCTCCCTGCAATCTTATCAACCAACGGAATTTTAAAATTTAAACCTGATTGTCTAACTCCGGCATACTTGCCAAAACGTTCAATGATTGCAGCACTTTGTTGCTTAACAGTAAAAATTCCTGAAATAAGGATAAAAAATCCAATGATAAAAATAGGGACTAGTATTATATAGCCGTTCATAATGGTATCTATTTAGTTTAAAATATTAGTAGTTGAATATACAAAAATGTTACGCCGAATTGCAATTGAATATATTTGAAGCGCCATTAATTTTTATTAATAAATTGAATAGCATTTTGAAGCCGTTGGATTGTTTTATTCTTACCAAGAACAGAAATTATTTCGAATACATCCGGCCCTTTCATCTCACCGACTAGAGATAATCGTAGTGGCATCATAACTTTTCCAAAACCGATACCTTCTGCCGTTATCCATCCTTTTACGTTAGCTGAAAGATTTTCAGCCGTAAAATCTGCTTCTGCATTTAAAATTTCAATCACTTTAGATAAATAGGTAGGCGTTTCATTTCCGAATGATTTTGAAGCAGCTTTTTCGTCATAGCTTGTTGGAATTTCAAAAAAGAAACTTCCATCTTCCCAAAAGTCTGAAACAAAAGTTGCGCGCTCTTTTAGCAAAGAAACTATTTTCAATAAATTGGGCATTTCGGCTCCGCTCAATTCCCTATCTTTTAGATATTCACCAAATTTTTCAGCTAAAACTGTATCATTAACTTCCTGTAAATATTGGTGCTGAAACCATTTTGTTTTGTCTGGATCAAATTTTGCCCCACTTTTATGAACGCGTTCTAAAGCAAAAGAATCCACTAATTCTTTAAGGTTAAATACTTCTTTTTCTGTACCATCGTTCCAACCCAATAAGGCTAAAAAGTTTAATACTGCCTCAGGAAAATAGCCTGTTTCTCTATAGCCGCTAAAGGTTTCTCCTTCTGCAGTTTTCCATTCTAAAGGGAATACGGGAAAGCCCATTTTATCTCCGTCCCGTTTGCTTAATTTACCTTTTCCCTCAGGCTTCATTATAAGCGGTAAATGCGCAAATTGAGGTGCTTCCCATCCAAAAGCTCTATATAGTAAAACATGCAAAGGCATTGATGGCAACCATTCTTCACCTCTAATTACGTGGCTTATTTCCATTAAATGGTCATCCACTATATTTGCTAAATGATAGGTTGGCATACCATCGCTCTTAAAAAGAACTTTATCATCTAAAACGTTGGTGTCAATATTAATTCCACCGCGGATTATATCGTGTAAGTGAAGATTTTCACCTTCGGGAGATTTAAAACGTATTACATAATCTTGGCCAGCATCAATTCTATTCTTAACTTCTTCGGAAGAAAGTGAAAGAGAATTTTTTAGTTTTTTACGGTTGTGCCAGTTATAAATAAACGTTTTTCCTTTGGCTTCGTGGTCTTTTCGGTGCGCGTCCAATTCTTCAGCCGTATCAAAAGCGTAATACGCATTATTGCTTTTTATAAGTTTCTCAGCATATTTTACATAAAGGTGTTTGCGCTCACTCTGTCTGTAAGGACCGTATTTTTTAGCAGTTTCTGAATTTAAATTAAAATCGGGACCTTCATCAAATGGAATATTTAACCAATTTAATGTTTCAACTATATATTTTTCGGCTCCTTCTACGTACCTGTTTTGGTCTGTATCTTCAATACGTAACAGAAAATCTCCGCCATGTTTTTTGGCGAATAAATAATTGAAAAGGGCAGTACGAACACCGCCAATATGCAGAGGCCCAGTTGGGCTAGGAGCAAAACGAACTCTTACTTTTTGAGACATAAACTTTAAAGATTCTTGGTTTAAGCAGAAATTCTTTTCAAACGTAAACCAGTTAATTTTTTATACAAAGATACAATTCTATTAGTCCCAAAAAGGAGCGTAGACTACCCAATCTATTCTAAAATATTGATCTTTAATTTGACAGCCTTGTTAAATTAAGCAAAACACTTCTTTTGGATTAATAATTGCTGATAGTTTGTAACTTATATATCGTATTTTCGTTGTTAGCGGAATTTTTTAGAAGATTTGAATGAGCAGTTTTAATATAATCCAGCAAAAGCTGGAACAATTTATTAGAAAATATTACACCAATGAGTTTATAAAAGGCACAATCCTTTTTTTAGCTATTGGCGTTCTCTACTTTCTGGCAACTTTATTAGTTGAATATTTTCTATGGCTAAATCCGCTTGGCCGCACGATTCTTTTTTGGCTTTTTATTGCGGTTGAAGGCTTTTTATTTTTCAGATTTATCGCTTATCCGCTTGCCAAACTTTTCAAATTACAAAAAGGATTGGATTATGATTCTGCTTCAAAAATTATTGGAAACCATTTTCCTGAAGTAAATGATAAGTTATTGAATGTTATTCAACTAAATAGAAATCAGCGGGAAAGTGAACTTTTGGCAGCAAGTATCGATCAAAAGGTTGCCGAAATGCAACCAATTCAATTTAAGAGTGCTGTAAATTATACTAAAAACGCCAAGTATTTAAAGTATTTGGCGATTCCTATTATTGTTTTTGTACTTTTTTCACTTTTTGGTGAAAAAGATATTTTTAGCAGCAGTTATGAACGTGTTGTAAATTATGACCAAGCTTACGAACCACCTGCGCCTTTTTCGTTTATAGTTTTAAATGAAAATTTGGATGCAATTGAAAACAAGCCATTCTTGTTAAGCGTAAGGACAGAAGGGAATGTTGTTCCAGAAAATGCTAGTATTATTTATGAGGGGAACACCTATATTCTTGAACAAACAGCGCCAGGAATGTTTTCTTACAATTTTTCGCAGCCTTCAAAATCTACTAAATTTAAACTACAGGGAAATACGGTAACTTCAAAGGATTATAATTTGAATATCGTGAAAACCCCTTCACTTCTTGGTTTTGAAATGCAGCTGAATTATCCAAATTATACAGGAATAGCTTCAGAAACCCTAAAGAGTACAGGTAACGCCACAATTCCCGAAGGTACAAGCGTTAGTTGGAATGTAAATACACAAAACACATTAGAAGTTAGTTTAAAAACCCGCGATACTTCATTTTTATTTGCTGTAGCGGGAAATAATTACCAATTAAAAAAAGGTATTTATAATAACTTAGATTATGCCATTACAACGAGTAACGAAAATTTAAAAGATTACGAAAATCTATCATTTGCTTTAAAGGTTATAAAAGATGAATATCCAGCAATTGAGGTTCAATCAAAAACCGATAGTACCAATACACAACGTGTACTTTTCCTCGGAAAAATTAGTGATGATTATGGTTTAACAAAATTGAGATTAGTTTATTATCCTGAAGGTAATGAGGCTGATAAAAAAGCTGAAGTTTTACCAATGACAAAAACAAATTTTGATCAGTTTACCTTCAATTTTCCTGGCAACTTAACACTTACAGAAGGTATAGCGTATGATTATTATTTCGAGGTTTTTGATAATGATGCTATTCACAATTTTAAAAGTACCAAATCTGCAAATTTTAGTTACCGCAAGCTTACAAAGGATGAACAGGATAATGAGCAGCTGCGCCAACATGAAAAAAATATTGATGGATTGGACAAATCTTTGGAGCAACTAAAGCTAAATGAAAAGCAGTTGAGTGAACTCTCCAAAACCCAAAAAGAAAAAAGAGAGCTCAGTTTTAATGATAAAAAGAAACTTGAGAATTTTATTGAGCGCCAGAAGCAGCAGGAAGAAATGATGAAGAATTTTACTAAAGAAATGAAGGAGAATTTGGAAGAGTTCCAGCCAGAAAATAAAGAAAACGATCCTTTCAAGGAACAATTAAAAGAACGACTAGAACAAAATGAAGAAAAGCTAAAAGAAAATGAAAAGCTTTTAGAGGAATTGGAAAAAATTCAGGATAAAATTAAAAAAGAAGATTTAACCGAAAAGCTAGAAAAGCTTGCAAAGCAAAATAAAAACGAAAAACGTAATCTGGAACAATTGGTTGAATTAACCAAACGTTATTACGTAACCAAAAAAGCAGAAAAGCTTGCTGAAGAATTATTTAAATTGGGCGAAGAACAGGAAAAACTAGCTGACTCACCAAAGGAAGAAAATGCAAAAGAAAAGCAGGAAGAGCTTAATGAGAAGTTTGAAGATTATAAAAAGGAAATGGACGAACTCCAAAAAGAAAATGAGGAGCTAAAAAAACCTATGGACATACCAGATGATGCTCCCGGCGAGAAGGAAGTTGATGAGGAACAAGAAGACGCTACAAAAAAACTTGATAAAAATGATAGTAAAGGTGCAGCGGCTAGCCAAAAGAAAGCCGCTAAAAAAATGAAACAAATGGGCAAAACAATGGAATCTAAAATGCAATCCGGCGGCGGAGATTCTATTGAAGAAGATGTTGATATGCTAAGACAAATACTTGATAATCTCGTTGTATTTTCTTTTGAACAAGAAGATTTAATGGAAAACTTTAAAAAGCTAGAGTTTGGTAATCCAAGTTTTGGAAAAAAGTTAAATATTCAAAATGATTTGAAACAAAATTTTCAGCATATAGACGATAGCATTTTTTCATTGTCCCTTAGGCAGCCGTTAATTAGTGAAGTTATAAATGAGTCCCTTACGGAAGTTCAATATAACATCGACAAAAGCATGGAGCGTTTAGCAGACAATCAACTGCGCCAAGGTATTTCTAGCCAGCAGTACGTAATTACTGGAACAAATGAGTTAGCTGTGCTATTGGCTGATTTATTGTCTAATATGCAAATGCAGATGCAAATGTCC